>DATMZL010001524.1:0-9341 GCA_035607075.1 Polyangia bacterium | reverse complement strand
CCGCGAGCTGGGAGGCGGTGGCGATGATGCCCGCACGCGTCATGAACGGCCGATCCATCCCTCCCGCCGTCATCTGCAGCTACCACCGCAATTTCGTGATGGCGGCCGCCTGGGTCGTACTGAGCATGCACGGGATCCGCTCGAAGGCGTACTCGTTCGAGCTCAATCGGCCCCATCGGCCCCATCGGCCCATTCCAGGCCACGTCGACAAGGATCCGCGCACGTTCGTCGCGAGCCACGGCGCACTGTTTAGCAGCGCCTCATCGAACGCACCGTGCGGCATGGAGAGGCTGCACGTGCATCGAACGCGAGGAGCCAGGACGGCCGACCTCGCGTTTCTACCTCCCCTACGCGTTTTCGCCCATGCACTGCTGTTCGCGGCGGCGATTAACCTCGGGCTGCTCACCGCTGGCGCGGTACCCAGTTCCACGAGCGATGAATACGAGTTGGAGAACGGCGCGGGCTCCTCCCAGCCGGGGGCTACCGGAGGACAAGCCGGTAGCCCCGTCTCCTTCTCGTGGTGACCCGTGCAGCGCGCCATCTGCCAGGGCTCTCTGCTCATGAGCAAGACCGGACGCATCTACCGCGTCGTCCAGTGCACGGAGAGCACGCTCAAGAGCGGAGAGATCGGAGTGATCCTGCATCCGCACGGCTACCGCGTGCGATGGGTGCGTATCGAGAACATCTCGCGCGACTACACGTTCGTTTCGTCCCCGGACATCGTCCCACCGGCATTCGACATGGAGGTCTAATGGCCACGATCGAGGTGTACGGCCGCCGCGTCTCGCGTGGCGGATTCATGATCAGCTACTGGGGTCGAAAGCTGGCCTACTCCAGCGAACGCGGCGCGTGGCCCGACTGGATGCAGCCCTGGGTGATCGTTGTCGTCGTGCTGCTCATCGCGCTCGGGAGCGGTCGGTAGCCGTGCGCCGGCCGCGCGCGCTCGACCTGTTCTGCGGTGCTGGCGGTGCGGCGATGGGGCTGCATCGTGCTGGCTTCGACGTGATCGGTGTGGACGTCAAGCGACAGCAACGCTACCCGTTCCGGTTCATCCAGGCCGATGCGCTCGCCCTTCCCGTGCGCTTGAGAGACTTCGATCTGATCTGGGCGAGCCCGCCGTGTCAGGCGCATACCGCTCTCTCGAAGATGTGGAACGCGCGCAAGCACGAAGACCGCATTCCCGAGACGCGTGCGCTGCTCGAAGCGTCGGGCGTGCCCTACGTCATCGAGAACGTGCCCGGCGCGCCGCTCAAGGCGTCGCTTCGGCTCTGCGGCACGATGTTCGGACTGCAAACCCCGTGCGGTGCCGAACTGCGCCGGCATCGCTACTTCGAGACGAGTTTCCTCGTGATGCAGCCCGAGTGTCGTCACGGCTCATCTACGCTTGGCGTCTACGGCGGCCACGTGCGCGACCGCTGTCGCGTCGTCGGTGTCTACGGGGAGAGCGCCAACAAGGCAGACCGCCGCCGCACTATCACGGTCACCGGGCACACGCCGCAGCAGAACGTTGAGCGTAATCGGGTGCGCAACACGTACACCGCGGACGATGCGCGGGCTGCCATGGGGATGCCGTGGGCGACCATGGCTGAGCTATCGCAGGCCATCCCTCCCGCTTACAGCGAGCACATCGGCCGCTATGCGCTCATTGCGTCCGGGAGGGATGTCGCGTGAAGAAGCCTCGCGGCAAGCGCTGGCACGCGGTCGTCACGAAGAAGGAAGACGTGATCGTCGTGAAGATTGCCCTGCTGCTGCGCGAGGTCGATTACCCGTGGCTGCGGCAAGCGATCATCAAGAAGGCGTTCGTGTTCAACGGTGATGCGCGCCCGAAGGAATGGGAATGAGCGCACTCATGGGCGGGGGCGCTAGCGCCCGGAACACGGTGTCGGGGGACGGCGGGGGTCGTCGCCACACCACAGCCGGCGCTCCCTCTCATGCGAGCTATTCCGAGTTCATCGAGTCGAAGGCGCGCGTGATTCCGGCGTGCGGGCTGGACACCGTACCGACGCTCAATCCCGCACTGTTCCCGTTTCAGCACGACATCGTCACGTGGGCACTGCGCCGCGGTCGCGCCGCGATCTTCGCCGAATGCGGGCTCGGCAAGACGCTGATGCAGTTGGAGTGGGCACGCTGTCTGCCGGGACGCTGTCTCGTCCTCGCCCCGCTAGCGGTGGCGCAGCAGACGGTGCGCGAAGGTGCCCGCTTCGGCATCGAGGCGCACTACCTGCGCAGTCCCGCGCGCGAGACGGCTCACCGCATCGTCGTCACGAACTACGAGATGCTCGAACACTTCGAGCCGGACGACTTCGTCGGCGTCGTCCTCGACGAGTCGAGCATCCTCAAGGCGTATGACGGCAAGACGCGCAACGCGATCATCTCGCGCTTCGCGGACACCCCGTATCGGCTCGCCTGCACCGCAACGCCTGCGCCGAACGACTACATGGAGCTCGGCAATCACGCGGAGTTCCTCGGCGTCATGAGCCGGACGGAGATGCTCGCGACGTACTTCGTCCACGATGGCGGCGAGACGCAGCAATGGCGCTTGAAGGGCCACGCGCGCTCCGAGTTCTGGAAGTTCGTCGCGTCGTGGGCGATGTTGCTACGGAAGCCCTCCGACCTCCACTACGACGACGCCGGCTTCGATCTGCCGCCGCTAGAGGTCCACGAGCACCGCGTCGCCGGCCCGCCTTCGGACGGTCATCTGTTCGCGATGGAGGCTGCCACGCTGCCGGAGCGCATCGCGGCCCGCCGTGCGTCCGTCGCTGATCGCGTCAAGCTGTGCGCCGAGATCGTGAATGCCTCGGATCGTCCGTGGGTCGTCTGGTGCAACCTCAACACGGAAAGCGGCGCGCTCGCCGCGGCGATTCCTGGCGCCGTCGAGGTTCGCGGCAGTGACGACCACGCCGAGAAGGAATCGAAGCTCGGCGCGTTCTCCCGCGGCGATTACCGCGTGATCGTGAGCAAGCCGACCATCGCGGGCTTCGGGCTCAACTGGCAGCACTGCGAAAACATGGCATTCGTCGGGCTCAGCGACTCATGGGAGCAGTACTACCAAGCCGTGCGCCGCTGCTGGCGCTTCGGCCAGACACGGACCGTCCACTGCCACATCATCGTGGCCGACACGGAGGGCGCGGTCGCGGCGAACGTCAAGCGTAAGGAACAAGCCGCGGTTGCGATGAGCGGGGGAATGATCGAGCACATGCGCGACGAGATGGAGTCGAACCTGCGCGGGACCGAACGCCGGACCGCGCCATACGAGACCGACATGGCGGGCGGCGATGGCTGGACGCTGCATCTCGGCGACTGCGTCGAGACCGTCGAAGCGATGGCCGACGAGTCGGTCGATTTCACCGTGTTCTCGCCGCCCTTTTCGAGCCTATACACCTACAGCGCGAGCGACCGCGACATGGGGAACTGCTCGGACATGGATACGTTCGCGCGCCACTTCTCCTACCTGATCGAGCACCTGTACCGCGTCACGAAGCCGGGCCGGCTGTGCTCGTTCCACTGCATGAACCTGCCGACGAGCAAGGCGTTCCACGGCTACATCGGCATCCGCGACTTCCGGGGCGATCTAATTCGCATGTTCGAGGCTGCGGGCTGGATCTTCCATTCCGAGGTCGTGATCTGGAAGGACCCCGTCACGGCGATGCAGCGGACGAAGGCGCTTGGGCTGCTCCACAAGCAGCTCAAGAAGGATTCGAGCATGAGCCGCCAGGGCATCCCCGACTACCTCGTGACGATGCGGAAGCCTGGCGAGAATCCGAATCCGATCGAGCACACGGCCGACGACTTCCCCGTGTCGCAGTGGCAGCGCGTAGCCTCCCCCGTCTGGATGGACATCAATCCGAACGACACGCTGCAATTCAGGAGCGCGCGCGAGGATGCCGACGAGAGGCATATCTGCCCGCTGCAACTGGAAGTGATTCGCCGCGCGCTGAGGCTGTGGAGCCGGCCGGGCGACCTCGTGCTGTCGCCGTTCGCCGGCATCGGCTCCGAAGGCGTGGTCGCGTTGGAGATGGAGCGCCGCTTCGTCGGCGTCGAGCTGAAACGTAGCTACTACACGCAGGCGATCGCGAACCTGCGGCGAGCGAAGCGTCAGGAAGCGCTATTCACTCACGCCACGGAGGCTCAAGGATGAGACTCGCAATCCTGCTCGCGCTGCTGGCGATCGCCGCACCCGCGCACGCCGACAAGACGATCACGACGCCGGGGACGCTACTCCGCGACACGACGATCACCGGCGACCTGAACCTCAAAGGCGCGCACGGCGCGGTGATCAGCAACGTGACCGTGACCGGCTCGTTCGCGTGCCTGCACAGCAACGACGTGGTGCTCCAGAACGTTACGATCCTCGGCCAGCGTTTCTGCTTGAACAAGTGGGACCTGTCGGCGAGCCACGGCTTCATCGGGCGGCACATCGTGGCCGAGCACCTAGGTGAAGGCGTCACGGACGGCGACCATATCCTGCTGTGGTTCTGCGACGACGGCACGATCCTCACGGACTGCTCGTTCAAGGTGACGCACAACAACCCCTCCACCGACGCGACGCACTGCGAGTACCACTTCTCTTCGTACAACCGCATCGAGCGCCGCAACCGGACCGTGTACGTGATGAACCAGCCCGACGCGAAAACGTGGCGCTGGCGAAACACGGTAGACAAGGGGCTGCCGCCCGAGGCGCAGTACGGCTGCTTCAACAACTTGTTCGACCACTGCTCGTGGACCGCGACAGGGCCGGGCGCCGCGACGTCGCGCTGGTGCCCGTCGTCGTCGTCCACGTGTGACGGTTCGGTGCCCAGCTGCGTCGGTCACTGGAACTCGACCATGATCGGCTGCGAGTTCCACATGGACGGCGGCACGATGGAGTGGCAGGGCGGCTTTCAGGGCTGGCACATCGACAGCACGCTGTTCGATGGCAACGTGGTCGCGTACGACGTGCATCGCGACACGCTGCGCTGGTGCAAGGTCACCGGCAAATGGTCGTGGACCGACCAATACCAGCGCCCGCTCTGGAAGCCGGGTGACGTGCAGCTCTGGGGCAACACGTTCGCTGGCGGCGTCTCGGTGGCCCCGACGCTCGCCGCGGTGCCGGGTGCGATGGTGACCAGCCGCCCGGCCGCGGACACCTGGCCACCGAACGCGATCGTCGACGCCTTCGACGGTGCGCCGGTCGGTCCGTGGCAGCGACTGTGGTTCAAGGCGCCCGGCGACGACGTCGACGGCACGGCGCGCGTCGCGCGCTACTTGGTCACGCTCGCGCGTACGAACAACGTAACGGCCGAGTCGACCGTCCGGGCGTTCGCCCAGCCCGACACGCTCGCGTCGACGCCGGCGCCGCGCGCGCCGGGCGCGCGCGACACCGTCTGGTTCCGCGTGCCGACCGATGCCCAGTGGCGCGTCGCGCGCGTGTACGCGGTCGACGCCGCCGGCAATCGCTCATTCGGAAGCAACCGCGTCGGAGTACTCGGCGCCCTGCCCGGGTGGGCGGTCGGTGCCGTCGGCGCCGGCGCCTCGCTAGTGGCCGCGGCAGCGTACGCGCTGGTGCGCCGCCGGCAGACGACCGTGGTCGACGGGTAACAAGAAGCGCCACCGGTCGGGGAGTTCGCAAGGTGCGGGCGGTTCCGGTGGGCGCCTGGCGCGGGCGGAACGGACGACGTAGCGGCCGACCGGGAAACCCGCGCCTTTTCCTTACTAAGCGCTAGATTATGCTTGACCGGTCGTGCATTGTCCTGCTATTCTACTGGTGTCGCGGCGGTATGGGACCCCGCGGCAACAACGCAGGAGGATGCAGTGACTCTCACCGGAATGACCGAGGTCACCTTCGCCGAGATGGTGCGCGACGCTCGCCGCGCCCCGCGCTACATGCTCGGTGACTCGCCCTTCAAGGGCGCGGTTCGCGAGCCGGCCGACATCGTGGCCGCGTGGCCGGAGCTGAAGACGGCGGAGCGCGAGGTGGTCGGAATCCTCACGCTGAACACGCGGATGGTCGCGTCGCGCCGTGTCGTCGTGAGCCTCGGCTCGCTGAACGCGTCGATCGTTCACCCGCGCGAAGTGTTTCGCCCGGCGATTCTATACTCGGCCGCGGCGATCGCGCTCGTCCACAACCATCCGAGCGGCGAAGTCGACCCGAGCGAGGAAGATCTCGCGATCACGGATCGGCTGGTCAAGGTCGGCACGCTGCTCGGCATCCAGGTCCTCGATCACGTCATCATCGGATCGAAGGGCTTCTACAGCATGAGGGCTCACGGTGACGCGGGCCTTCGGTAAACGGGCGGGCGGGGGCGCGAGCCCCCGCCTTCCCCACTCGACTGCGGCGGGTGGAGCCCATACTCCCGAGGCGCCGGATGGCCTTCGCGCCGACTGGTTCCGAAGCGAATCGTGGAGAGCATCCTCCCTGCGGTACGGCCCGTCGCGGTTTCTCCAGGAGGTAGTCCCCGTGAACAAGCAGAGAGGTTCGAAGATCGCGCGTGAGCTCGGGCGCCGCGGTGGGCTGAAGGGCGGCCGTGCTCGAGCGGATCAGCTGTCGAAGGAGCAGCGCAGCGAGATCGCGCGACGCGCAGCTGCAGCGCGCTGGGGCTCGACGTCGAAGTCGACCACGTACCCGACGCCCGCGCCGGGGCACGACGTGCATGGCGAGGTCGCCCGTCCGCGAGCTCGCGTGAGCATCACGCTGGTGTCGATCACGGCCGGAGTGGCCACGCTCGAAGTATGCGAATCGGGCTACGACTCGTTCAGGGAGCTGCTCGGGATCGGCGATCGGCTCCTGCTGAACGACGGCCTACCACGCGTGATGACGAAGTCGTAAGCGACCAAGGAGGAGAATGATGGCTACGCCGAACATCGATCTGCCGATTGTGTACGTCGGCTACCGCGTGCGCGAAGAGAGATGTCCGGGCTGCGGGAAACTGGACGCGCATGCTGAATGGCAGCATCGCGAGCCGCGGCGTAAGACCCTCTCGCCGGGTCCGCCTGAGTGGTGGATCTACCATCTGCTTCTGACGTGTCTCGGTTGCGGTGTCGCATGGCGCTCGCGGTACAACTTCACCGAGGAGAACGTGCCGCTGCAGTTTCGCGCGATCGGCGGCACCAAGGAATCACCAGACCCCTAGGAGACAGGCTCCCGCTTAGCGCCTGAATCCGCGCAGCCACTTCCCGGTCCGCCGCGGTAGCGGCAGCTCCTCCTGCTTCGGCGCCGCCTTCTCGGGCGGCCGCGCCAGCTCGAGCGCGCGAGCGCCGAGCCCGCGCACGGCATGCGGGCCCATGACGTAGAGCCCGGCGAGCGCGTACACCTCGAGGTCGAGCGCCTCGTTGCGTTCACGGAGCTTGACCCACTCGCGTACGGCGCCGCGACCCTTCACGTACTTCCGGATCGCCTTCTCGGCGGTCAGCTGCGCGAGATACTCGTCGTCGACCCACTCGGGCAGGTGCATGAACGGCGTCCGCGGCGCGCCCTCGCCGGCGGCGCGCCCGATCTGCAGCCGCGACATGACGATGTCCTTGCCGGTGTCGACGCACAGCACGAACAGCGGGATCCCGTAGCGGTTGTTGACCGACGGGCGCTCGACAAGCGGCCGCCCGGCGATGCTGCCGCCCTTGATCGGGTACACGTGGCGGTTCGTGCGCGCGGCGCAGTAGCGATAGACCTGCTCGGTGTGGAGGCCGCCCGAGTCGATCATCGTGCGCGAGACGCGGACCTTGCGGCCGTTCTCGTGATCGAACTCCTGGAAGATGAACGCATCGAGCTCGCGCCACGGCTTCTCCTGGGCCGGATCGCCGAGGATCTGCGTGAACGCGATCAGCCAGGACTCCTCGTTCTCGCCGTAGCCCTTGACCGTCGCCTCGAGGCGATCGCCCTGGACGTCGACGGCGGCAATCAGCACGCCGACGCCGACCGGCACCTCGGCGACGTAGCGCTCGAGCCGCGTCCTGAGCGCGCCGACCTCGACGGAGTCGCCGCGCTCCTCCCAGGTCTCGCCGAGCACCGTATTGACCCAGGTCTTGAGGCGGAACGGGTCCTCCTTTGCCTCGAGGAACTCGGACACGCACGCCGCCCACGACTTCCACCCTGCCGGCGAGTACAAAGCGGACAGGTGGAAACCGGCAGTCGCGCTGGCGGCCGCGGTCGGCCGCCACTCGCCGCCGAGCAGCATCGCCGTCTTGTGGCGCTCGTCGATGCGGGCCTCGCACGCCGGGTTGCCACACACCATCCGCGTGGTCTCCGGAGCATCCTTGTCCCACTCGATCCGGTGGTGCGTCGGGTCGCTCCAGGTCAGGTAGTCGCGGTGGCCGCACGCCGGGCACGCGAGGAAATAGCGGCGCTGGTCGCTCGCGAGGAACTCGCGCTCGATACGGCTGATGCCCTTGATCGTCGGCGTGCTGGTGAATAGGAGCTTGCGGCGCGAGAACGTCGACGTGCGCTTCTCAGCGAGCGCGACGGGGTCGCCCTGGCCGTCGACGTCGCCCGGGTACTCGTCGACCTCGTCCATGAACAGGTAGCGGATCGGCATCGAGCGCAGGCCGGCGCCGGAGTTCGCACCGGTGATGATCAGCACGCCGCCGTCGAACTCCTTCAGCTGGACGGTATTCCCGCTGTCGCGCGAGCGCGCGTCCGCGACGCGATCGCGCAGCGCCGGCGTCGCCTCGATCATCGGCGCGAGGCGCTGCTTCGAGACGCGCTTCGCGATCTCAACCGTCGGCTGCACCATCAGCATCGGGCCCGGCGCGCGGTCGATCACGTAGCCGATCCAGTTGTTGCCGCACTCCGTCTTGCCGACCTGCGCGCCAGCCATCACGACGACGCGCTGCGCCGCGTGCGAGGGCGACAGACAGTCCATGATCTCGCGCAGGTAGGGCGTCCTAGAGGTGCGCCAGAGGCCGGGCTCGCTCGAGGCGACGTTGCTGAGGAAGCGCGACTGGTCGGCCCACTCGCTCACGGTGAGCGTCGGCTCGGGCGTGATGCCGTCGGCGAACGCCGCGGCGCAGATGTCGGCAACGCTCGTCACTCCCTTCGCCTCCTAGACGTCGGCGCCGGCGGCGTGCCGAGCTCGGCCAGCGCCGCGCGCAGCTCGTCGAGCAGCAGTCTGTGGACGGTTGCCGGGTCCGACTCGCCGGCGAGGATGGGTGCGATGCGGTCCGGGATCCCGAACACCGACTCCCGGGCTCGGCGAGACAGGGCGAAGATCTGCTCCCGCACGTCGTCGATGCTCACGAGGTTGCCGGACTTCATCTCATACTCGAGGCGCGCGAGCTTCGCGAGGTACTCCTCGCGGTCGGCACGCGCGGTGGCGAGCTGCGCGGCGACGCGGTGGGGTTCCCAGTGCACCACCCCGTTCCCCACACCG
>DATMZL010001514.1:0-3531 GCA_035607075.1 Polyangia bacterium | reverse complement strand
CGGCCAGCACATTCCCGTCGGGATCGTACGTGTAGTCGGTCTCGCCGCCGAGGCTGTCGACCACGGAGTCCAGCTTGCCGAGGGAGTTCTTGGTCTCGGTGCGGGTCTCGGGGCTGCCGTTCACCGTGCGGGTGGTCGTGAGCGAAAGCCCGTCGTAGGTCGTCGTCGTCACGAGCTGCTTGGTCGTCGCGAAGCTGCCGATCTCGCCCAGATCCTCCGTCACCTGCGACACCCGGTTGAACCCGTCGTACAGGGTGACGCTCTGGAAGCTGGTCGCCGGCGTGTCGCCGAAGTTCTGGATCAGCACCGGCTTGGTCTGGGTGGCGATCTTTCCGAGCACGGTGTACGTGGCCTGCGTCATGACGAAGCCGCCGGCAAAGTTGCGGGTCAGCGTCGTCATCGGCTTGCCCTCGTGGTCCGAGAACGTCCAGGTCGCCGCGCCCGATGCCCCACGGGTCACGGTGAGGAGCTTCGAGCCCGACGGGGTCCCGGCGGCGAGGAGAGCGGGCGCGAAGTAGGCCGTCGTCTTCGTGATCGGGGAGTCCGACCCACACCGAATGGTCTCGCTCGTCGGACGTCCCAGGTCGTCGTACGTTGTGCAGGTGTGCAGGCCGTCCTGGGTGGTCTTCTGCAGCAGGACCCCCTTGATCGGATCGTACGCGGTGTACTCGGTATGGTCGTTGCCGCCGCCCGCCGTATTGATCGTGGTGGTGAATGACTTGACCGGAAAACGCCCGTTCGAGTAGTTGAGCGTGCTGATGAGGCCGGGCCCGGCGGGCCGGTTGAAGTCCCCGGTGTTGAAGCTGACGAAGGTCGTGCGGAACGGGGGATGGTCGGCGGAGACCGGAGACGGCGCGCTGACGCCAGGTGCGCAGCTCGCGAAGTCGTTCGCGCACGTCGTCGTCGTGACGACGTTGCCGAACGGATCGTAGGCGTAGGCCAGGTCTTCCTGCACGGGCCACCCGACGCCGGGCTCGATCTCGGTCTTCGTCAGGACCCGAGCCGTCGAGGACGCGCCGCCGAACGTGTTCACGGCGGTGTACGAATGCGTGGTGTGATGGCTGCTGACGCCGAGGTAGACGTCACCGCTCGCGGTCACCAGCTCGTCGGTCACCTTTCCTTGCTTCTCCTCCTCGCTGCCGAGCGCTCCGAACTGGTTCGTGGTGGTCACGGTCAGCGTGGAGGTCGTGATCGGACTGCTCGACGACGGCGCCAGGGTCCTGGTGTTGACGACGATCTGCTTCCCGTTGCCAGAAGTGTCATAGGTGTAGCTCGACTCGATGATCACCTGATTGCCCGACGCGTTCTGCTTGATCTGCGCCACGTCGACGACGTTGTACGGATAGACGAACAACGACGTGTGTGGCGGATAGATCGTGCCGGGGGGCGAGCAGTTGAGGGTGCCGTCCGAGCGCACCGCCGTCGTGTCGCAGTACTTGGTCTGGGTGTCTGTGAGCGGCGCTTTGCCCTGCGTGACCTGCCGGCGCAGCACCTCGGTCGGCAAGCCCGTGTAGGGATATCCTTGCGCGTAGGTGGTATCGCTCGCCATGCCGGAGGCGTGCTCGTACACGTTCACGCTCCGGAAGCCGAGCGGCCCGCGGCCGTTGGGATCGACCCGCAGCGAGTGATACGCGTAGGTCGTGTCGACGAGGCTGCCCCTGCCGCTCGCGTCCGTCCTCGTCACCTTGGACACGACCCGCAGCGGGGCCACGAGCTTCTTCGTCCCGCTGTCGACCGGTCCGTCGTCGCAGTACACCGCGTTCGCGTTGACGCCGTCACACGACACGCCGGCCGTGTGCGCTGTGGGCTCGGTGAGGCGGACGTACGAGACCGCGAAGTTCTGCGCCGCTCGGCCGTCCGGGAAGCTGGTGATCACGGGCGGCGTCGCGCCGTTCATCCACGCGCCGCGCCCCACCTTCGAGCCGCTGCAGCTCTCTTCCTGGATGAAGTCGACCAGCCCGTCTCCGTTCAGGTCGGCGAACGCGCTGACGACCGCCTGCGGCAGCGCGCTGGGCGCCACGCCCGGCAGCGGCGTCGTCCCGGCGCTGCGGTGCCAGGCGTCGCTGCCGCTGCCCCAGGTCGAGCCGGTGTTGTAGAGGATCTGTCCGCCGCCGACGTTCACGGCTCCGCCCTGGCATTCGGTGCCGGTCGTGCAGTTGTGGTGATTCCGGATCAGGTCGGGCAGGCCGTCGCCGTTGATGTCGGCGAGCGCGTACGCGAAGTCCTCGACGAACACCCTGCCCTCGGTCGCGTTGCTGACGGGGGACAGGGCGTTGAGCTCGCCGACGAAGCCCGCGGCATCGCCCGTATATCCGAGCCGCGGCGCGTGACCGTCGTTCATCGCGACGCCGACGCCGGACGCGAGGTTCGTGGCGCCGTCGGCCAATGGTCCGAACAGCACCTCGTCATGGAATCCGTCGGCGTCGAGGTCGGCGAACTGGGGACCAAAGGTCGTCAGGCGCACACCGCCGCTGCAGAATCCATCGGAAGCCACCGTGCAGTTGCTGCGATTGGCTGTCGCGGTGAACTGCTGCACCCCGGACGTGTCGCGTTCGTTCCATGCCATCTGCTGAAACAGCAGGACGTGATTGGGCTGGTTCGCGACGACGCTGGCCGGGGCGTAGTATTGCTCGCGCAACAGATCGGAGAATCCGTCCCGGTCGAGATCGGGCAGGGTGACCCCGGTCTCGCTGTTGAAGTTGAGCGTCACGTCCGTGAGGATCGCCTTCGAATAGCGGGACCACTGGGGGCCGGCGCCCAGGCCCTGGTTGATCAGGACCTCGAGGTTCGCCGCGTTGTAGATCGAAATGGGGCCGCCCTCCTGGACCCGCACGAGGTCCATCTTGCCGTCTCCGTTGATGTCGACCAGGGTGGTGGGCAGCAGCTGCTCGTGCTGAAAGCCCTCGCAGAAGCCGTTGGCCGGTTGGCCGGTGGCGCCGTCGCAGAAGCTCGTGGTGTTGAACCTGACCGGCTGCTCCGCCGCGAACATGCTCGTCGACGGGATGGTCGAGAACTCAGGATGCGATTGCCAGCCCTGCCCATCCGCGAACCGATTGAGCCACACCCTCGGTCCGACACATCCACCCGCGCAGCCGGTGCTCATACTGTCCGCGATGAAGTCCAGGATGCCGTCACCGTCCAGGTCCGCGAAGCGCGCTCCCGCGGGAAAGCCAGCTCGGGCCAGCGGAGCGGGCAGCGCCATCTGCGGGGCTGACGCCCAGCCGCTGCCCGTGTTCAGCCATGCGAGGCTCACCACCGGGCTGGTACCCGTATCCTGGTTCGCGTACACGAGATCCGTCCGCCCGTCGCCGTCCAGATCGATGAGCTGCGTGCCGAGGAGGCCGTGGCCGGTCGGAATGGCGGAAGGCAGGCTGTACGCCGCGACCGGGTTCCACGCGGCGGCGTGGCTGGTCCAGGTGAACGTCAGGTCCCTGAGGCAAGTCGCGCCCGTGCAGTAGTGGATGGACGCGAGCTCGCTGACCAGGCCGGCGGCATCCAGGTCGTAGTTCAACGTGTAGGTTCCCCGATCGG
>DATMZL010000650.1:0-4187 GCA_035607075.1 Polyangia bacterium | reverse complement strand
ACCCCGCCGTCCGCCCCTCCGAGCAGCAACGCAAGCGCTTGGCCAACCGCCTCACCGAGAAACTCCGGGCGCTTGGCTACGCCGTCAGCCTCCTCCCGACCCCACCGGGAGGTGTTTCATAGCAGGGAGATCAAATCCGGTCCCCTCGCCCCGCGGAGCGGGGAGATCAAATCCGGTCCCCTCGCCCCGCGGAGCGGGGAGAGGGTTAGGGGGTTAGGGTGAGGGGTCGTCCGAAGATCGTGTAGAGTGCTCGGCACCGAATGCCCCCCCGCATTCTGCTCACAATCGTCGTCTGCTTCGGCTGCGCTTCGGCCGCGAAGCCCGGCACGCTGTATCGCAAAGGCATCGACGCCTTCGAGGCCGACGATATGAACGGCGCGATGACGGCGCTGCAGGCGTTCGTCGACAAGAGCTGTCCGCCGACCAGCACCGACACGCGCTGCCGCGAGGCGTGCATCAAGCTCGGCCATGCGCACGAGCGGCTGGGATCGCCGGCCGGCGCGTGGGCCGCGTACGACGCGGCGCTGGCGTTCCCGCCCCACACGCGTGACGCCGCCGTGAAGGCGGACCTCGAGCGCACACAGGGCCAGCTGGCCGAGCGGCGCGACCGCGGCGGCGACAAGGCGCCCGTCGTCATCCTCTACCGCGACGAGGTCGGCGACGAGTTCAACGCGCGCTCGCTGTCGGTGTCGGTCGACTTCGAGCAGGTCGTCAACCGGGAGAAGGACGCGAGCGAGCTGCACAGCGCGGACTACCGGCGCATCTGGGGCGGCTCCGCGCCCGTCGGAGACCACGTGCTCATCGTCGAGGCCGTGCACGACTGCAAGCCCGGGATGGGCAAATGCGCGCGCTCGCACCTGCGCAAGGCCTGGTCGTTCAAGAGCGCGGTGCACGCGCCGGTCACGATCCAGGTCCGCGCCTACGCCGAGGACGGCGAGGGCGACGCGCCCGCGCACCCGGCGCTGGACTTCGGCCTGCGCTGAGCTCATCGCAAGAGGTTCGGAACCCTCCCAGGGTTCCGAAGTTTATCGCCCGGCCGTTATCGTCGTGAAGAGGACGCGGGCGGCGGTTGAGCGCTCGATCAATTGCTGGTTAACGCCTTCCGCGCGTACGACGCAGATGAAGCAGTCGCCGGCGGTGTCGAACACGCCCAGCTCGGTGATCACGCGGTTCGTGCAGCCGAGCGCCGTCGCCGGCAGCGACAGCTGCGAGACCAGCTTCGGCTTGCCGTCCTTGGCGACGTGGCTCTGTAGGACGACCACGCGGCGCGCGCCCGCCGCGAGATCCATCGCGCCGCCCATCCCGGTGATCAACTTGCCCGGCACTGTCCAGTTCGCGAGGTCGCCGTTGCAGGCGACCTCCAGGCCGCCCAGGATCGCCAGGTCGATGTGGCCGCCGCGGATCATCGCGAACGACAGCGCCGAGTCGAACGTGCTGGCGCCGGGCAGCGCCGTCACCGTCTGCTTGCCGGCGTTGATCAACTGCGGGTCGATCTGGTTGTCGGTCGGGTAGGGACCCATCCCGAGGAGGCCGTTCTCCGAATGCAACGTGACGCTGCCGTCGAGCGGGATGAAGTTGGCGACCTCGGTCGGCATCCCGATGCCCAGGTTCACGATCGTCCCCGGCTCTACCTCGGTCGCCGCGCGCCGGATCATCTCGTCTCGCGACCAGCTCATGCCCCCGACGATCCCGATCGGCCGACCAGCGTACGCGTCGTCCGATGCTCGATCACGTTGCGGTGCTCGCGCACCTCGACGATCCGTTTCACGAACAGACCGGGCAGGTGCACGTCGTCCGGATCAATCGCCCCGCGCGGAACCAGCTGGTCCACCTCGGCGATCGTGACGTCGGCAGCCATCGCCATGATCGGGTTGAAGTTGCGGGCCGTCCGGTAGAAGCGCAGGTTGCCGTCGATGTCGCCCACCGCGGCGCGCACGATCGCCAGGTTGGCGCGCAGCGGCCGCTCCAGCACGTAGCGCTTGCCGTCGATCTCGCGCACCTCCTTGCCTTCGGCGACGACGGTGCCGACGCCGGTCGGCGTGTAGAAGCCTGCGATCCCGGCGCCGCCCGCGCGGATGCGCTCGGCGAAGGTCCCCTGCGGCGACAGCTCCACCTTCACGAGGCCCTTCATGTACAGCTCGGCGAGGTCGGGGTTGCCGCCCACGAAGCTGCAGATCACCCGCGTGACCTGGCGGTTCTTCAGCAGCACCGCCAGCCCCTGGCCCGCGTTGCCGCAGTTGTTGCTGATGATCGTCAGGTTATTGACCCGGCTGCGCGCGATCGCCTCGATGCAGGCCTCGGCGTTGCCGCACAGGCCGAAGCCGCCCGACATGATCGACATCCCGTCGTGCAGCAGGCCCGACAGCGCGTTCTCGACGTGGGGGAAGACCTTCTCGATCGGCGGCGACGTGTAGCTCATGACGATCGTGTGGGCGACGCCGGGCTTCGCCTGGCGGAGCCCATCATGATAGTCCTTCGTCGAGGGCCACGCCCAGCGCAGCGACGGCCTCGTCCAGCTCCGCGTCGGTGATCACCAGCGGCGGGGCGAAGTAGACGAGGTTGTCGCGCTTGTGCATATGGAGATGATGTCGGCGTAGCGAGGCTGCGACCTTAGCCATGGTTGCCGAGGGGAGGGGGCTTCGGGTTCCGGGCTGACAGAGCTCCAGCGCCCAGAGTAACCCGAGCCCGCGGACCTCGCCCACATACGGGCGTTTACGGGCGAAATCCGCGAATTTAGGTCCCAGCAGCGCGCCCGCCGCCGCCGCCCGATCGACCAGCCCCTCGTCGCGGTAGCTCTCGATCGCCGCGACGATCGCCTCGCACACCAGCGGGTGCGCGTAGCTGGTCAGGCCACAGACAAGCACGTTCTCGTCGAAGTGCCGGGCCAGGCGTTCATTGACGATGACCGCGCCGCCCGGGACGTATCCGGCAGTGATCCCCTTGGCCATCGTCAGCATGTCGGGCGTGACGCCATCATGATCGACGGCGAACCAGCGGCCGGTCCGCCCGAACCCGGACAGCACCTCGTCGGCGATCAGCAGGACGCCGTGGCGATCGCAGATCGCCCGGATCTTCTTCCAGTAGCCCGCGGGCGGCGTGAACACGCCGTTGGCGCCCACGATCCCTTCGAGGATGACGGCGGCGACGGTGTCGGGGCCCTCGCGCTGCAGCACCGTCTCGAGATCCTGCGCGCACTCGTGGGCGCACGACGCCGGCTCCTTGCCGAACGGGCAGCGATAACAGTACGGATCGGCCATGCGCACGATGCCCGGCAGCCCGGGCTCGAACGGGTCGCGGCGTGGATCGCCCGACAGCGACAGCATCGCCAGCGTCGCGCCATGGTAGCTGCGGTTGCGCGCCACGATCTTCTTTCGACCCGTCACGAGGCGCGCGATCTTGACGGCGTTCTCGTTGGCCTCGGCGCCCGACAGGCAGAAGAACGTCTTCTCGAGTCCGGACGGCGTGACCTCGGTCAGCAGCTCCGCCGCGCGCAGCTTGGCAGGGTACGCCGCGTTCGGCGTGACGAGCAGCCCGCGCGTCGCGGCGTCGGCCAGCGCCTTGCGCATGCGCGCGTGGCCGTGCCCGAGGCCGGCGTTCCAGACCATGCTGCCGAGGTCCCACCACCGCGCACCGTCGGCGGTGACGAAGCGTGCGCCGGCGCCGTCGACGATCTCCAGCGGTAGTGCGGTTGCTTGCGCGCTCCAGGTGTAGAAGACGCGCGCGGCCTGGCGGTCCGCGAGGGAGTCACTCATGCCGTGTATCGTGGCACGCGGCCGCGAACACGTCGGCCGCGACGTTCGCCTGCGCCTCGGTGATGATCAGCGGCGGCGAGAAGCGGATGCTCTTCTTGCCGCACTCGAGCAGCAACAGGCCGCGCTTGAAGCACAGCTGAGCGACCGCCCCGGCGAGCTCGGGCGTCGCCAGCTCGACGCCGATCATCAGGCCGACGCCGCGCACGTCGCCGATGAACTCGTACTTTTCCTGGAGAGCGCGGAGCTTCCGCTTCATCTCCTCGCCGACCGTCGCCGAGCGCTCGACGAGCTTCTCGTCGAGGATCGTCTCGAGCGTGGCGAGCGCTGCGGTGGCGGCGAGCGGGTTGCCGCCGTAGCTCGACGACGCGCCCGAGGGCTTCGCCCAGGGCTCGGAGCGGCTGATCTCGTCGGTCGAGATCACGCCGGTCACGGGAT
>DATMZL010000078.1:0-5048 GCA_035607075.1 Polyangia bacterium | reverse complement strand
GCAGCGTCGATCGGTACGGGCCCAGATCGGCGGCGTAGTCGCGCGGGTAGTACTCGGGGATGTTCTGGCGCTGAACGTTCCCCTGCACCTGCCAGTAGATTCAGCTGCCGAAGAACGACGGATCGCGGTAGGCGAGCGCGGCGCCCGAATCGACGGTCGCGATCCTGCCGCCGATCACCAGCTGCTTGCCGCGCCCGAAGAGATTTCCGTGCACGAACAGCAGGCCGAAGGACTTGTTGTTGGCGGACCACGAACCGGTCGGGACGGGCGCCCACGGGAACTTGTCCTTCACGGCGATGTTCACGCGGACGCCGGTCTTGTGCTGTTCCCACCAGACGTTGACGTCGGAGAACAGGCCGGTCGTGTTCAGGCGCTCGCGCACCATGTCCAGCGTGTCCATCTCCATCGTGTCGCCGATCGAGATGCCGGCGACGGAGCGGACGGTCGACTCCTCGGTGCGCTGGTTGCCCATCACGCGTACGTCGGTGATCTCTTCGCCGACGGCCAGCGCGGGCGCCGACGCCAGCGCGATTCCCAGCCCAACCGTGAACGCAAGGAGCGTCGCGCGTGCGGGAGACACGATGAAACGCATCAGCTAGAGCATAAAGGCCTGCGTGAGATTCGTAAACAGTCGGTATGTCACACCTACACCGACGGGCACCGGTTCCGTGGCGTGTCTCACGCGTGTTGGGGAACGGCCTGGATGAGCGCGCTGCTGGTCGTCAGGTCCTGATCGGTGAGCTGGTGGAATCGGGGCGCGAGCGCGGGCCGCTCGATGTGAGATTCCAGCTTCGCCGTCTGGCCCCCGACGAACGCGAAGCCGTTCTCCGCCAGCAGGCGAAGGTGGGTCGAGTACGGTTCGCGGTTTAACAGATAGGAACGGCGCCCGCGGATCAATTTCCAGACGGTGTCCGAGTAGATCCAGTGTCCGTTCCAGGCGTGGGCCGTGTTGTGACAGCGAAAATCGATCTGGTGCGACATGAAGCCGTCGGGCTTGAGCCAGAGGCGCATGGCGCGGTAGCTGCCCGTCAGCTCGTCGACGTGCTCGAGCACCGCCTGCGAGAAAAGCAGGTCGACCGAGTCGCGCTCGACCGCTTTCTCGTCGAACCACCGCGTTCGGTAATCGATCACCGAGTCGGCGTCGGTCTGGTCTTGAACGGACGCGCGGATCCGGGCCAACCTCTCGTCGGACAGCGCGGCAGCCAGCTGCGCGTCGCCGAGGACGTGGTGCGGGAACGCGTAGCTCGGCAGCAGCGGCTGCACCTCGGGAAACTCAGCCTCGCCGGGAATGTCGGCGCGGGTGCGGAACAGCTCGACGAGCTCGTCGAGCACCTCCTGGTTGCGCTTCACCTGTGCGTGCCGGACGACGTCGAAGGCGTGGTAGCGCTCGGCGCCCGACACCAGCGCGGACAGCCCGACGCCCAGCGAGTCGCCCGGGCCGAGCTCGGCGACGACGCGCGGGTGCGCTTTCATGCCGTTGCCGAAGGCGGTGACCAGGTGGCGCAGCCAGACCGAATAGCAGTAGCGGGCTGACTTGGTGTCGCCACCGCCGCGCCCGAAGATCGCGGCGACGCCGGGGATGAACGTCGAGACGCCGTAGAGAAGCTGTCCGACTTTCAAGTTCCGCGCGCTCATCGCCCGAGCCGGCGCCAGCGTACACCAATCGAATCGGGAAGATGGTCCGCGGCGAGCAAAGCTCGCCGGCTCCCCATGCGGAATTGGTGATAACCTCACGCCGTGGACAGCCTGGAACGCGAGCTGGAAGTCGCTCGTGCGGCGGCGCGAGACGCCGGCGCGGCGATCATGCGTTTCTACGGCAACGCCGACGTCGCGGTGCAGAGCAAGCCTGACCTGTCGCCCGTCACGGCGGCCGACGAGGCGGCCAACGTTTGCCTGACCGAGAAGATCCGCGGCGCGTTTCCGGAAGACGCGTTCCTCAGTGAGGAGTCGCCCGACGACGAATCACGCCTGGGCAACCGGCGGGTCTGGATCGTCGATCCGCTGGATGGCACGCGCGACTTCCTGGCGCAGACCGGCGACTTCTGCGTGCTTGTCGGCCTGACGATCGACGGCGCGCCCGTGCTCGGCGTCGCGTACCAGCCCGTCAAGGACGCGCTCTACTTCGCGCGCAAGGGTCACGGCGCGTTCGTCGAGGTCGACGGCGCGACGCGGCCGCTGGGGGCGTCGCGCGCGCAGCTGCCCAGCGAGGTGCGCGTCGGCATCTCGCGGCTCAATCCCGACGAGGGCCTGGGCAAGTGCCTGGCGGCGGCGGGGCTCGCGGCTCGCGCGGTGCAAATGGGTGCGTCGGCGAAGCACATGGCGCTGGCCCGCGGCGAGATCGACGCCGTGATGAACCTGTCCGCCGCCGAGATGGAATGGGACACGTGCGCGCCCGAGGTGATCCTGACCGAGGCGGGCTGCACGGTCAGCGACGGCGACGGTAAGCCGTTCCGCTACAACCAGCGCGATCTCTTCCGACGCCGCGGCAGCGTCGCCAGCAACGGCAAGTGCCACAGCTTGATGTTGCGCGTGATGGCGCCGTGCCTTCCGGAACCCAACGCGTAGATCGTTATCGTGCACATGACCGGGTGGCTGTTGGTCGCGGTCCTGGCCGGGGTCCCCGGGTATCTCAAGGGGCAGCTTCACCTTCACACGAACAACTCGGGCGACAGCGCGACGCCGCCCGCCGACGCCGTCCGCTGGTACGCCGCGCGCGGCTACGACTTCATCGTCGTCACCGATCACAACCGCGTCACCGTCGAGCGGTCGCCGGCGTCGACGCTGGTGATCCCGGGCGTCGAGCTGACCCAGAACGTCGAGAAGTGCGTGCCGCCGCCGCCCGCGGGCACGCGCTGCCTGCTGCACGTCAACGCGCTGTTCGTCGCCCCACCTAACGACGGTCACATCCCGTGGCCGCCTGCGATCGGATCCAGTCGGTTCGAGATCTATCACCGCGCGGTCGAGGCGACGCGCCGGATGGGCGGGATCGCACAGCTGAATCATCCCAACTTCCACTACGCGGCGGACGCCGCGCTTGTCACGTTGCTGGCGCGCGACGGGATCGCGCTGCTCGAGGTCGCGAACCGGTCGTGGGATTCGAACGACGTTCCCGCGGACAAGGGCGCGCCCACGACGGAGGCGATCTGGGACGCGGTGCTGACCGCGGGCGGCGACGTGTTCGGCACGGCGACCGACGACGCGCACCACTACTTCGACGCGGCGGCGGTCGGCGCACGCGGCGAGCCGGTCTTTCCGGGTGACCTCGGCTTCGTGATGGTTCACGCCGCCCGTGAGCCGGCGGCGATTCGCGCCGCGATCGCGCGCGGCGATTTCTACGCGTCGACGGGTGTGCTGCTCGAACGCGTCGACCGATCGGGCGACCGCCTGGCGATCGACGTCGCGGCGAGCAGTCCGGGCGGTCACCGCTTCACGTTCATCGGCGCCGGCGGTCGCGTCCTCGCGCGCGCTCAGGGGCGCACGGCGGTGTTCCCGCTCGCGCGGGCGCGCGGCGGCTACGTGCGCGCCGTCGTCGAGGACGGCGTGGGCCGTCGCGCCTGGACACAACCGGTCCGCGTCGCGGCGACAGCGCCAAAACGCTGACGCGCCACGTTTCCGTAAGGATTGATACGCGATCTCTCCGTCCTTTCTTCCCTTGTGTGTGCTCGGGTGGGATGGCATCCTCTGGTCCCCGCGGCGCCGGACACTAAGCAGGAAGGACGGACTAACGCGTGATGATCGGTGCGAGAGAGCTGAGTCCGATTGCGCGCGCGGCCGCCGCTGTGCTTGCGCCGGGCACGCCGACCGCGCCGGTTCCTTCGGTGATCCCGGTGATCCTGCGCGCGACCGCGGCCGAGTCGGTGGGAGCGTGCATGCGCGTCGGCGGCAGGCGTGTGGTCGACCGGGCGATCCGCCAGCTGGCCCGCCTGCGCGACGCGCGGGTCATCGTCGTGACCGACGACAGCATCACGCTGCCGCACCGGCTGCCACCGAACATCGAACGGCGCGAGATCGCCGGCGACGTAGACGTCGCCCTCGCGAGGCTGCGGGCCGAGCTCGGGCCCGAGACGACCAGCGTCGGCGCCGATACCGTGTGGCTTCAGCCCGGCCGTTTCGAAAACGGCATCCGGGTGATCGACCGGGCGTCGCGCCGCGCCGCCGCCGACAGCGTCTACGCCGATCTCCAGCGCGAGGCGGATGGGATCTTCGATCGCCTCATCAACCGCAGGCTGTCGACCGCGCTCACGCGTCTGCTGTTCGCGAAGCTGCCGCTCACGCCGGCCCTGGTGACGCTGCTGGCCGGATTCGTCGGCGTCTACGGCGCGCTCCTCGTCGCCGCGGGTACGGCGCCGACGGTCGTGATCGGCTTCGCGGCGCTGCAGGGCTACGTCGTCCTCGAGGGATGCGCGTCGGTGCTCGCGCGGCTTCGCCTGCACCAGTCGGCGCTGGGCGCGTGGCTGGCAGCGATGACCGCCGATTTCGTCAGCATCGTGCTGATCCTGGCGGTCGGGCGCGCGTTGTGGGGGCACGGCGGTTCTTTCCTCGACATGGAGATCGCCGCGGCGGGCGCCGCGATGACGCTGTTCTCGGCGATCGTTTCGTACCGCGAGCTGCTGCGCCAGGGCGAGAGCGACGTGTCGAAGCTGCGCTGGTGGTTCGCGCACGGGCAATCGCTGCGCACGCTCAGCGGCGCCGGCAGCCGGCCGATCAAGGCGGTGACCATGCTCGGGCGGCGCGACGTGCTGATCGCGATCAGCCTGGTGTTGGCGTGCTTCGATCAGCTTCCCATCGTGCTGCTGCTTCTTCTCATCGTCGCGATCTCGCGCGCGGGCGCGGCGCTGGTTCAGCTGCTCACGCCGGGCTGGCGCCTCCGTCCGTTGATGTGACGTCGGACGGGCGAATCATCGCCGTCGACGGGCTCGACGGCAGCGGCAAGTCGCAGCTCGCGGGCGCGCTGGCCGCGGCCTGTGCGGCGGAGGGCGTGGCGACGGCGTTGCTGCACGTCGACGACTTCCGGCGCGACATCGACTTCGGCGGGCTGGACGCGGGCG
>DATMZL010000622.1:0-2272 GCA_035607075.1 Polyangia bacterium | reverse complement strand
GGCAGCGCCCGTCGTACCGGCAGCGCCCGTCGTACCGCCGGCGCCTGTCGTACCGCCGGCGCCCGTCGTACCGCCGGCACCCGTCGTACCGCCAGCGCCCGTCGTACCGCCGGCACCCGTCGTACCGCCAGCGCCTGTCGTGCCGCCGGCGCCCGTCGTGCCGCCGCGGCCACCAGTACCTGCCGCACCGGTCGTTCCCGCCGCGCCCGTCGTTCCCGCCGCGCCCGTCGTCCCGGCGGCGCCGGTCGTCCCGGCGGCGCCCGTCGTCCCGGCGTTGCCCGTGGTGCCGGCGTTGCCCGTCGTGCCCGCGTTGCCCGTCGTGCCGCCGTGTCCGGCTGATCCCGTAGTCCCGCCGTGTCCCGCCGCTCCGCCGGTGCCACCGCGCCCGCCCGAGCCTCCCGAGCCTCCCTTGCCGCCTCCATTCCCGTTGTCACTGCAGGCGAACAGCAACATCGATGATATGAGGCCCAACACGATCAGCGGCGAATGGCGCATTTCTTTCTCTCCCGAAAAAGGGTGACAGCGACGGACGACGCGGAACGAATAAGGTTCCGATCCGGGTTGTCAAGGACGGAGCGTGACGAGAACGTCGATCAGCGTCGCGATGAAGAATGCGACGGAGACGTAGCCGTTCAGGTTGAAGAAGGCGACGTTCAGGCGAGAGAGATCGGTCGGGCGCACGATGGCGTGCTCGTAGACCAGCAGCGCGGTCACGACCGCGACGCCGGCGACGTATGCGCCGCCCAGCCCCGCGAGCGGCGCCAGCGCGAACAGCGCCGCGACTGTCACGGCGTGCAGCAGCGCCGAGACGACGAGCGAGCCCGCGACACCAAGGCGCGCCGGGATCGAATGCAGGCCGGACGCGCGATCGAAGTCGCGATCGGAGAGCGCATACAGGATGTCGAATCCGGCGATCCAGCAGCCGACGGCGAGCATCAGCAAACCAGGGATCCACCCGAAGTCGCCGCGCACCGCGATCCAGGCGCCCGCCGGCCCGCCGGCGATCGCGAGGCCGAGGAACAAATGGCAGAGCGCGGTGAAGCGCTTGGTCAGCGAGTAGCCAAACAGGACCGCGAGCGCGACGGGCGCGAGCGCGAGGCAGAGCGGACCCAGCGCGCCGGCCGCGACCAGGAATACCCCCGAGGCGACGAGCGTCAGCGCCCAGGCGGCGCGCAGCGAGATCGCGCCGGTGGGCAGCTCGCGCCCGGCGGTGCGCGGGTTCCGCGCGTCGATGTGGCGGTCGACGATACGGTTGAAGCCCATCGCGGCGGTGCGCGCGCCCGCCATCGCGACGACGATGCCGGCGAGGCGCGCGATCGAGATGCCGTGGCCGCGTGCTGCGATCGCGGCGGCGGCCAGCGCGAACGGCAGCGCGAAGAGCGTGTGCTCGAACTTGATCATTCGCCCGAACTTCACGACCTGGCTCATCGCGTGGGATCTCGACGGGCTTTGCCCGGCGAGATCCGTCGCGAGAGGGTTAGGGGACCCTTCGAAAGTCCCCTTCTCAGTCGGCGTCGCAGGCGTGGCGGTCATGGCGCGGCCACCCAGCGCAAGGTCGGCGTCGGATCGCGCACCAGCGACTCCAGCGGCGCGGCGACGTCGTCGATCAGAACATCAAGGACGCCGGGGCGCGCGCCTGGCGTCAGCGTGCCGTGGCCGCGCAGTCCGAGCGCGCGCGCCCCACCGCGCGTGGCGGCGTCCAGCCAGCGCGCGGCCGGCACGGCGGGAAAGTGGGCGGCCAGCGTCGCCATCTCGGCCCACAGCGACAGGTCGGGCACTGACGCGAGGCTGTCGGTCCCGAGCGCCAGGGGCACGCCTTCGCTGACGAGCGCGTCGACGTCGGGCAGACGGCCGCCGATGTGCAGGTTCGAGCGCGGGCAGAGGACGACGGTTGCGCCGGCCTCGCGCGCGATGCGGCGATCGTCGGCGCCCGCGTGGACCATGTGCACGAGCAGCGGCGGCGTTTCGGTCTGGAACGCGCCCAGCGACGCGAGATAGGCGACGGGCGATTTGCGCGGCACGCGCGTCGCCGGATCGACGCCCATGCCGGCGAGGAACGCAGGCCACCGGCCGCCACCGTCGCGCAGCAAGGCGATCTCGTCTTCGTCCTCGGCGACGTGGATCGACGTCGCACGGGCGGCCGCCGCGGCGGCCGCGAAGATGCGCCCGAGCAGCTCGGGACCGACGGAGAACGGGGCGTGCGGCGCGGGGACGTAGCCGAGACGTTCCGGCCAGCTCGCCGCGGCTTCGGCCCGCTCGCGCGCGGCGTCCG
>DATMZL010000079.1:0-8512 GCA_035607075.1 Polyangia bacterium | reverse complement strand
CTGCTGCATCTCGACCAGCTGCTGCAGCCACTCGCGTGCGCGGTCGCTGTAGCTGCCGCGTGACCGCTCGCCTTCCTTGTACTGCCAGTGCGCCGCGATGCCTTGCTCCGCGATCCGGTGCATCTCCTGCGTGCGGATCTGGACCTCGATCCGCTCCGCGCGCGGGCCGATCACCGTCGTGTGCAGCGACTGGTACAGGTTCGGCTTGGGCAGGGCGATGAAGTCCTTGAACCGGCCCGGCACCGGCGTCCAGTTGGAGTGCACGACGCCCAGCACGCCGTAGCAGTCGCGCACCGACTCCGTGATCACGCGGAACGCGATCACGTCGTAGATCTGCTCGACGTCGCGGCCCGACCGCTTCATCTTCTGTTGGATCGACCAGAGGTGCTTGGCGCGGCCCGAGACCTGCGCGTTGATCTCGGCTTCCTTTAGAGCGGCGCGCAGCCGGTCGACGACCTCGGCGATGTAGGCCTCGCGCGAGCCCGCCGTCTCGCTCAGGCGCGCCACCAGCGTCGCATGATCTTCGGGCTCGAGGTACTTGTACGCGAGGTCCTCCAGCTCGGCCTTCATCCACTGGATACCGAGGCGGTTGGCGAGCGGCGCGTAGATCTCGCGCGTCTCGCGCGAGATCCGCTCCTGCTTGTCGCGCGGCATGTGCGCGAGCGTCCGCATGTTGTCGACGCGATCGGCGAGCTTGATCAGGATGACGCGGATGTCGCGCGCCATCGCGAGCAGCATCTTGCGGAAGTTTTCCGCCTGACGCTCCTCGCGCGTCGTCCAGGGGATCTGGCCCAGCTTGGTGACACCTTCGACGAGGAACTGGATCTCGCTGCCGAAGAGCCGGCCGATGTCCTCGGCCGTCGCGCTGGTGTCCTCGACGCAGTCGTGAAGCAGGCCCGCGCACACCGAGGGGACGTCCAGGCGCAGCTCCGAGATGATGCGCGCGACGCCGACCGGGTGGACGACGTAAGGATCGCCTGAGCGGCGCTTCTGGCCGGCGTGGCGCTCGGCCGCGAACGCGAAGCTGCGCTCGATGAGACCTGTGTCGGCGGCGCCGTCGTACGCCCGGACGGAGGCGACAATCTCCCCGACGTCGCTCATTGCGACGAGGACGGCGACGGCCCGTCCCGCAACTTTGCCTCAGCCAGCAGCGCGTGTCCGTAGTGCTCGCGGCGGGCGCGCGTGCAGCGCGCCGTCACGTAGATGCTCGACAGTTCCTTGAGCGCTGTATCCAGGTTGTCGTTCACCACCAGGTAATCGTACTCGGCGAAGTGCTCCAATTCGCGTTTTGCGGTCGCCAGGCGGCGCTCGATCGCCTCGGGCGCGTCGGTGGCGCGACGGCGGAGGCGGCGTTCCAGCTCGGCCATCGACGGCGGCAAGATGAACACAAGCACGCTCTCGCCCGGCCATTGCCGGCGGATCTGCGCGCCGCCCTGGTAGTCGACGTCGAACAGGTAGTCTTTTCCGTCCTCGAGCGCGCGGTTCACCGTGTGGATCGCGGTGCCGTAGCGGTTGCCGTGGACGGTCGCCCACTCGGCGAACTCGTTGCGCTCGACCATGCTCGAGAACTCGTCCTCGGTGACGAACTTGTAGTCGACGCCGTCGGTCTCGCCCGCGCGCGGCGAGCGCGTCGTGTACGAGACCGAGAACTCCAGCCGCTCCTGCTCAGCCAGGCGGTGGGCGAGCGTCGTCTTGCCTGCGCCCGACGGAGACGAGATCACGACCAGGATGCCGCGGTGGGTGCCGGCCTTGCCATCTACCATCTCGCGAAGTCTACCATTTCAGACAATCTCCCCGTCCGACCCGAGCTGGTGGATCTCGACCAAGATCGATAAACCCGCTCCCCGCGCAGCGGGGAGAGAGGTAGGTGAGGGGTTCCTTATCATTCGATGTTCTGCGCTTGTTCGCGCATTCGTTCCAGCTCGGCTTTCGCGTCGATCACCAGGGCGGCCACCCCGGCGTCCTGCGCCTTCGACCCGATCGTGTTGAGCTCGCGGCCGATCTCCTGGATCACGAAGTCCAGCTTGCGCCCGACGACACCCGTCGCCTGGACCAGCTCGCCGGCGTGCGCCAGGTGCGTCTCCAGGCGCACCAGCTCTTCCGACACGTCCAGCCGATCCGCCATCAGCGCCGCCTCCTGAGCGATGCGGCCTGGCTCGAAGCCGGGCTGGCCGCGGAAGGCGTCCAGACGCTCGCTCAGACGGCGGGCGTACCTTTCGGCGAGCGGCGCCGTCGCCTCGCGCAGCCGCGCCGCCAGCTCGAGGAGTCGCGCCCGGTGCGCGCCGATGTCGGCCGCCAGCGCGCGCCCCTCCTGCTTGCGGGTCGCGCAGAGCTCGCCCAGCGCCGCCTCGACGGCGGGACGCAACGCCTCCCACAGCGCCTCGCCTTCGAGTCCGCCGCCCGCGCCCTCGGTCATGAACGCGGCGATCGTGGACAGTCCGACGGGCTCCTCGATCTCCAGCTCTTGCCGCAGCTGTTCGAGCGCGGCGTGCACCGCGCGGACACGCGCCTCGTCGACACCCGCCGCCGCGCCCGCGGACTCGTCGCGCACGACAACGGTGACGGCGCCGCGCTCGACCGCCGCGCGCACCGCGCGCCCGATCTCGGCGCCGCAGTAGGCGTCCGACTCGGCGCCGCGAATCTTGAGATCGAGTCCGCGGTGGTTGACGGACCGGATCTCGACGCGCAACCGGCGCTCGCCCGCCTCCGTGGAGGCGCGGCCGAACCCCGTCATTGAATTCACGACTTCGACTTATACCTCAGGACCCTGAGCGGGTCCCGAACCCCCCGCGACGGGCTCGGGCCGGCGGAGCCGCCCCTCCCCCACGCGATACCACTCGACCGTACGGCGCACGCCCTCGGTGAACGACACCGAAGCGCGGAAGCCGAGCGCGGTGCGGGCGGCGCTGACGTCGCCCCACGAATGCTTGATGTCGCCGGCGCGTTCCGGCTCGTACACGGCGTCGATCTTCCGGCCCAGAATGTCGCCCAGGATCGCGACGACGCGATTGAGATCGATCGCCTCGCCGCAGCCGATGTTGAACACGCCGCCCGACACCCGGCGCGCGTCGGCGGCCGCGGCGGCGAAGTTCGCCTCGACGACGTTGTCGATGTGGCAGAAGTCGCGCGACTGCTTGCCGTCACCGAAGATGCGCGGCGATTTTCCCGCCAGCGCCGCGGTGACGAACTTCGGAATCACGGCGGCGTACTCGGACTTCGGATCCTGGCGCGGACCGAAGACGTTGAAGTAGCGCAGGCAGACCGTCTCCAGGCCGAACGCGCGCGCGTAGACCTGCATCGCGACTTCGCCGGCGAGCTTGGACGCGCCGTAAGGCGAGATCGGCGCCGGGGCCATCGTCTCGACCTTGGGCAGCGTCGGCTCGTCGCCGTACGCGGCCGACGACGCCGCGTAGACGACGCGACGGACCCCGGCGTGGCGCGTCGCTTCCAGCACGCGCATCGTGCCGGTGGCGTTGACCGCGTGATTCTCCAGCGGCTCGGCCATCGACTGCGGGACCGACGCGATCGCCGCTTCGTGGAAGACCACGTCGGCGCCGGCGACGGCGCGCGCCATCAGCCGGTCGTCGCGGATGTCGCCCTCCAGCAGCTCGATGCGGTCGGCGATGTCCGCCAGGTTCTCGCGCTTCCCGATCGAGAAGTTATCAAGGACGCGGACACCGTCGCCGCGCGCGATCAGCGCCCGCGCCAACGACGATCCGATGAACCCCGCCCCACCCGTCACCAAGTACAGACCCATCGCTAGCGCTCCCCCGCGGGCAACGCCGCGAATGCGAGGACGGTGCGCGCTACTGGCCGCGCGCTTCCGCCGCGAGGCCGCCGATGAAGCGGGCCAGACCCGGATCCCGCAGCTCGCGCGGGGACAGCGTCGCGAGCGACACGGGCGGGTCGTTCAGGCCGCTCACGGCGCTGCGGGTCCGCTGCGCCTCGCGGGCGGGCGACGCCGCCAGCGAGCGGACGGCGAACCAGGACGCCACGAGCGCCGGGATGATCCAGATGAGACGAGCGTTTGCCGACATGGTCCCACATTATCCCACCCGCACCACAGCGCAAATTTTTGGCTCTCGTCATGGCTCTCCCTGGATATGAAACGTGCGGCCGGCTCATGGTAGCGGAAGGCCGGCCAGGCCGGCGCCGAACTGTTCGCCAATTTTACGGGCGGGACGTCCGGGCACGGTCACGACAATCGTCCGGGGTTTCCCCGTCGCCGTGATCTCGCGGGTCGTGGTCCGGCACGCGCGCGGCCCTGCGACCGCGGGGGCCGGGACAGGTTCGGCGCCGCGCGCGGTGACGACCGCCGCCACCCGCAGGCGCGGTCCCGGCGGCAGAGAGTCGAGCGTACCCCGATCGCCCCGCCGGAAAAGCCCGCTGACGCGATCGCCTTCGATCCGGAACATCGTCGCCGCCCCGACGGTCGCGATCTCGATCCGCCGGATGTCGCCCTCGAGCTTGATCGGCGGTTCGCTGGTCATGCTCGCCAGCGCGAGCTCGCCGAGCGCGACCCCGCGCAGCGTGAGGTCGTCGGCCTTCGCGCCGCGGATCAGCTTGTCGGCGACGACGTACACGACCCGGCGCCCGTCCGGCGTCGGCATCATCGCGAGCACGCGGCCATCCTCGTTGGTCAGCTGACGAAAGCGCCCCGTCGCCGGCAGGAACGCGTAGACCTCCTGGTGCGGGTTCAGGATGAAGAACCCGGCGCCCGTTGCCGGGACCTTCAACGGCGCCCGCGCCCGCCCGACGAAGAGGATCGCGCCGTCGAGGCCGGCGCCCCACGCGGCGGCCGCCGTCGCCATCGACTGGCGGATGCGCGCCATCTCCGGGCGCGGCTTCAGCGCGCCCAGATCGGCGGCCTCCAGGATCTCGCGCGCCCAGGGGACGTACGCAAGCTTGAGCAGCGCCTCGACCTCGGCTGTCGCTTCGGCGAAGCGTTCCTGGCGGACGAACGAGCACGCGACGTTCAGCCGCGGCGCGAGGAAGGCCGGGTCGGCGTCGGTGGCGGCGCGGTATTCGATGCGCGCTTCATCCCACTTGCCGTCGCGATAGAAGGTCTTGCCGGCGCTGTTCAACTCCGTCGCCTTCGGCGCCGGCGCGTGAAATGGGTCGACGATCCCCACGCCGGGCCCGGCAGTCGCCGGCAGGCACGCAGCAGGCTGGTCGGCGGCCGCCGTGGCCGCGAAGACCGCCGCGAACAACGCCGCCGTCATTCCAGCCACACCCGACGGAGGTCGAAGCGATCGCCCACGGCGGCCAGGCCCCGCACGCGGCCCGCGACAAGCGCGGGCACGTCGTACCGGTAAAGAAAGATCACCGGTTGGTCGTCGGCCAGCAGCTTCGCGATGCGGTCGAGGATCGGCGCGCGTGCGACCGGCCCGGCGGCGGCGCGCGCTTCGTCGAGCATTCCGTCGAGCGCGCTCGATCGATAACCGCCGTAGTTGAACGCGCCGTCCGAGCCGAACAGCGCCGCCGGCACGTCGTCCGGCGCGCCTTGCCAGCTCAGCGGCGCAAAATCGAACTCGCCGCGCTTGAGGCGTTGCATGATCGTAGCGGAATCCGTCGGCACCAGATCGACGAGCACGCCGGTCTTTCGCATCTCGAGCACGAACGCGCGCGCCTCGACGTTGAACAGCTTGTTGCCTGCCGGCTCGAGCATGGTCATCCGGATGGGCTTGCCGTCGCGGTCGCGCACGCCGTCTGCGTTTGTGTCGCGATAACCGGCCTCGTCGAGCAGCGCGATCGCGCGCGCGCGATCGAACGGCGGCGGCGGGATGTCGCCAGTCAGCGCGGGCCCGCCGATGGGCCGCGCGAGATCCGCGTGCAGCTCGCCCGAGAACCGCTTCCGATCCCAGAGCATCGACACGGCGCGCCTGAAGCGCGCGTCCGACAGCGGGTAGTGCGCGTGGTTGGCGACGAGGAACGAGACGCGCCGCGACGCCAGCCGGTAAAGGGCGGCGCCGCCGTGCAGCGTCGTGGGCTCGACCTGCTCCGGGTAGTGCACGTCGAGCACGCGCGACAGGATGTCGATCTCGCCGCGACGCGTGCGGTTCAAGGCGCGCACGGCGTCCGCGTCGACGTCGAAGATGATCTCGTCGACGCCTGCGGGCGTCCCCCAGTAATCGGGCACGCGTTCCAGGCGGATGCGCTTGCCGCGCTCCCAGCCCGCGAAGTGGAACGGTCCCGTGCCGACGGGCGTGCGCGCGATCGGCGCCGCCTCCGCGCGCGCGCCGCGGATGATGTGATCGGGAAGGATCGGCACGTCACACAGCGCGCGCAGCGCGAGATCGGACGGACGCTTGAGCACGAAGCGGACGGTCCGCTCCGTCACCAGCTCTATTGACGCAACGTCGGCCAGCAGCGCGCGCAGCGCGGCGGCGTCGGTGCCCTTGCGCAGCAGCGGCTCGATCGACGCCTGCACGTCCAGCACGCCAAACGCGCGATGGTCGTGCCAGTGCACGCCGCTGCGCACGCGCACCGCCAACCTCATCCGGTCGTCCGAGACGTCCCAGCTTTCCGCGAGCGCCGGGCGATAAGTGCCGTCGCTGCAATCGAGCAACGTCTCGTAGATCAGCCCCGAGGTCACCTGAAGCGCAGACGCCTCCGCGTCGCCGAGCGGCATCAGGTTGGGCGGCTCACCGTCGAGGTGAACGCGCAGCGTTCCGCCGCGGTGCGACGGCAGCGGGACCTCGGCTGGGCTTGGCAGCGAGCCCGCGGGCGGCGGCGGCGGACGTGCGGGCGACAGGTCGGAAGCGGCCGGCGCGCGCGATCCGGCGGGCGCGGTCTTCTTGCCGCGGCGGCACGCGCCGGCGGACGCGAGCGCCGCCAGCAAAACAATCCACAATTTTTTCCGTTGTGACACTCGCGCTTGCCGGGCTAAAACCACCGTGTTATTCAGGGCTAGCCGCATCGCGCGGCGGGAGAGGTTCTCCATGAAGCGACTGCCGACCGTATACCATCTCGTGCTCCCCTTGGCCGTGGCGTTGCTCGCGCCAGGTGGGTTTCGCGCCGCCTACGGACAGGGCCAGGCGATGCCCCCGATCAAAGTCGATCTTCCGCCGCCGCCGAACTTCAACATCACGACGGCGCCGGAAAAATATCCGAGCGGCGAGATGTCGATCTACGGACTGCGCAAGCACATGAGCCAGTACCTGGACAAGGACGTCCAGGTGAAGGCGTACCTGCTGCAGATCTACGAGTGCCCTGCCGAGCAGCGGAAGTGCAACGACGACCTCGCGGCGAAGTCGAAGAAGGAAAAGAAGAAAGAGCTCGCAGCGCTGAAGAAGGGCAAGGAGACGGCCGCAGCGCTCGCGAAGGGTGGTGAGCCGGCGAAGATGCAGGGCGGTTGCCGTCCCTGCGATCAGCCCCACTTCTTCATGGGCGACACGCCGACGACCAAGATCGATCACGGCCTGCTGATCGCCGACTACCCGATCAAGGACTGGAACACCGGAAAGCCGAAGCCGCTGGTCGCCAAGGCCGGCGAGCAGTACACCGTCACCGGGATGTTCGCGATCAATTCGATCGGCGGATTCGCGGCGTCGGACGGCCTCATCATCCACAAGAAGTTCCAGGACTCCGCCGGCAAGGTGATCGCCGAGGGCAACGCCGTGCTGCCGCCCGACGCGCAGGACATCAAGCTGGAAGGCAAGCCCGTCGAGGCGGTCGGTGGCAAGCGCATCGACGCCGAGAAGGCCGGCAAGAAGCCCTAGCCGCCCGACTCGATCTTCGTCAGCAACGGTAACCGGAGCGCGTCGCACGTCGAGCGCTCCGGTTCGAACGTTGCGCTGGCATCCAGCCGCGCGACGCAGGCGCCGTCCTTCTCTGGCCAGAGCTGGAGGACGTGCGCCTTCGGTTCGCGGTCGCCCGGTGCCTGGACGTCGATCTGGATCTGCGTCGCCGCGCCCGTCGGCGGCTTCGGGAGAAATTCTGCGGCGCGGAGCTCCGACAGCGCGCCGACGACGCGGGCGACGTTCGCCAGGTCCGCCTGACCGCCTGCGCGCGAGCGCCAGTTCGCTCCGTCATCCGTGGTGAGGTCTTCTTCCGTTTTCCCTGTCACGCGCTTGAGGCGGCGGACGTCGAAGCGCGCGAACGCGAGCACGACGCGCTCGCGGAAGCGCAACGGATCGGGCGCGAGCTGCGCGAAGACGTCGGGCGGCGACGACACCGCGATCTCCTGGCGAACGCGCCCTTCGAGGATCAGGTGGCGCGTCTGCGGCCCCGCGGCGCGGGTCGCCGTCGTGATCGTTCCCAGCTGCGTCAGCCACGCGTCCACCACCGACGTGTCGGCGTCGTAGTCGACCTTCGGCGTCGAGAAGGTCCACGCGCCGTTCACGCGCCGCAAGCCGACGCGACCGCGGTCGTCGAAGAGATCGATACGCGCGACCGCGTCGGGTGGCAGCGCGATGAGACGTGTGTCGCGCGCCCGGGCCGCCGTCAGCGCCTGCAACGCAGCTGCGACCGCGTCGGGCGGCACGTGCAGGAGCTCGCCCCCGCGGGTCAC
>DATMZL010000629.1:0-4566 GCA_035607075.1 Polyangia bacterium | reverse complement strand
GTACTGGCCGATGGCGTCGAATCCCTCGAACGCGAGGCCGATCGGATCCATCAGCTGATGGCATCCGGCGCAGCTGCCGCCCGCCATCTCGTGCGCCGAGAAACGATCGCGCGCGGTCGCCGCCGACGTCACCATCGGCGGCGTGATGTCGACGTCCATCGGCGGCGGCGGAACCGCCTGGCACATCAGCTTGGTGCGCACGAACTTTCCGCGCAGCACCGGCGACGTCTGATCGGGGTGCGCCTGCACGGCCAGGAAGCTCGCTTGCGTGAGGATGCCCGCCCGGTTCTGCGCGGCCGGCAACGTCATCATCTGCGGCGTCGTCGACGAGGTCGTGACGCCGTAGATTGGCGCCAGCGCGCTGGATACGAACGCGGCCGGCGACGTCAGCAGCGTGTTCAGCTTGTGATCGCCCGACCAGAGGACGTACTCGACGAACGCCGGCGTCTCCTGCTTCATCGCGTCGCGCACGGCGTCCGAGTACTTCGGGAACAGCGTCGTGCTCTTGGTCATGATGTCGAGGCGGCTGGTGCCGATCCACTGGTTGTAGAAGTCGGTGATCGCCACGCGCGCCTTCGGATCCGCGAGCATCGTGCGCGCCTTGGCCGCCACCGACGCGCGGTCGCCCAGCTCGCCGCGCCCGGCCGCGTCCAGCAGCGCGTCGTCGGGACCGGCCGCCCAGATCAGGTACGAGAGGCGCGTGGCCAGCTCGTACGGCCCGAGCGGCACCAGCTTCGCGTTCGGATCGGCCTGCGTGGTGGTCTCCAGGCGGTACAGGAAGTGCGCCGACTGCAGCGCGGCGCGGATCATCACCTCGATCCCTTCGGCGTAGCTACCGCCCGTGCGGCCGGCCGTGTACGCCGCCATCAGGATCTGGCGATCCTGATCGGTCGTCGGCCGACGGAAGGCGCGCCGTCCGAACGCGTTCGCGAAATCCAGCGCGCAGGCGTCCTCGCCCTTGGTCGTGGTGTTGCAGTTGCCGGTCAGCGCGGCGAGGTTCGTCACCGCCGATTTCGCGAGCGCCTCCGACACAAGGACGTACTTCTCGGCGTGCAGCGACGACACGGTCAGGACGCCCGCGTTGTTGTTGAAGCCTTCCGTGACCTCGTCGGCAGGTAGATCGTTCGCGGGCGTCGAATCGACGTTCAGCAGGTTGCGAACCGTGTTGGCGTACTCGAACTTGGTCAGCCGACGCAGCGGCGTCGGCGTCACCTGCGTCGTCGGACAGGTCGCGAGCGCGCCGTCGCCGCCCGACCCCGTCCCGAGGCCCGCGCCCGCACCCGCCGTCCCGGAGATGCCGGCGCCCGCGCCACCGCTGCCGGTGCCGACGGTCCCGGCGCTGGCGCCATTGCCGGCGGCGCCCGAGCCTTTCGAGCCGCCGACCACGCCGGAGCAACCCCACAGCGCCAGCGCGGGAATCAGAACACGAAGGTGAGAGCGAAGCGCCGGCCGCATCACGAGCCTCCTCGGTCGGTCGAGACGGGGGGACGTAAACCCCCGGATTCCCGGCCGGATGGAATCAGATCTCACACATGTCAGTAGCCATTTCGAAGGCCAGCGGGTCAGCGAAACGCCCGCCGGGTGCGGATCACGAGCCCCGCATTTCGGCTCACGTATTTGCGGACGGATCGACGACGCGGCCCAAGAACAGGACGAGGCGGGTCGGCCTGTGGATGACGAAAAACAGAAAAGGATGATCGGCGGTGAACGCGATGGGCTTCGGCGGAGGCGGGCCCCGCCCGAGCATCACGACTAAGGCCGCGGCCGCCCCTTCCGTACCCGCCTCGTTCGTCCGGACGAACGCCTTGTGGAAGACCTCGGCGATCGACAGGCGATCGTCGGGAACGTCGGCGATGCCCCGGAAATCGGCGCCGTCCGGCTCGAAAGGCAAGGACATACCGAGCTCAGTCAGGAGGCTCTGTAACCCCACGCCCGGTGGGCTCACCTCGAAGCGGGGCAAGGCGATCGCCACCTCGCGGCCCTGAAGCGACGTGAAAAGCGCGTCCAAGCCGGCAGTGGTCAACGACTGTTCCAGCGCACCGAGGCCGTCGACCTGATCGGGGAGCGCGACGATCATGGAGAGATTCTCGCCCTCGTAAGGCAGCTCGATCGCGCTGAACCCGTGCCCGCGCGCGAATCCGACGTGCCCAGTCCTGTGCATCGTCGGGACGGGCTTCCTGTCGTGAGGCGAGATCGAAAACATGTCGTCGCGCGTGCCCCTGAGCTCGAACGGATGGGTCCAATTTCCCAGAAGGTAAAGGGCGTTCACCAGCACCAGCCGCGTCGTCGGCTTCAATGAACCCGCTGCCAGGACGTCGCGAATTCGGTTCCTCGTCTGATCCTCGACCCACGCGTTGATGCGCAAGCGGGCCGCTTCGGCGTCCGCGAAGTCGACGGGCTCCAGCGCCGCGCCGAACGCGATCGTGCACAGCTCGAGGAACGCGCGCTCGAACGGATAGCGCCGCGCGCCGAACAGGCGATTGGCAATGTGAAGCACCGACGGCGCCGCGTCCCGGACCGCGGCCTGCGCCGATTGCCCTGCCGCGACAGCAACGGCGTCCGGCGCGCCGTCGAGGTGCAGCGCGGCGGCCATCTGCGCCGCCGTCTCTCCGCGCGCGCCCGCCCACGCCATCGCCAACGCCGTCGACAAGCTGGCGGGCGAGAACACGCTGTTTCCGGGTGCGCGCGCGAGCAGGCGAAAGATATCCAGACCGAACCGGTTGCTGCTCCCCGCGAAGTCGCTCGCGCCCGTCGCCATGCGGCGATTGTATCGCCTTACGCGACCAGGTCCTGGAGCTGCTGCAGGCGGGCGCGCGCGGCGGGCATGCGATCCAGCTTCTCGCGGTCGTCGAAGTTGTAGGCCAGGCGCATGTCGGGCGTCAGCTTGAAGCGGCTGCCGCGCGTCGACACGAGCTTGGTCACCTTCGCCGGATCCAGCCCGGCGTCGGGCGAGAACGACAGCACGATGCGCGTCGGCGCCAGCTCGTAGGCGAGCGCGCCCAGCGCGCGTACGATCGTCTTGTCGACCATCACCTCGCCCAGCAGCTCGGCCTCGTCGGGCAGCGGGCCGTAGCGATCGGTGAGCTCGGCGAGCGTCGCGCGCACGTCGTCCTCGTCGCGGGCCTGCGCGAGCCGCCGGTAGAACTCCAACCGCTGGCCGGTGTCGGGGACGTAGTCGTCGGGGATGTACGCGGGCACGTCGACGCTGATCTCGGGATCGTGCTCCGGTTTGATCGGCTCGCCCTTCAGCTCGGCGACCGCCTCTTCCAGGATGCGCGCGTAGGCCTCGAAGCCGACCGCCGCGACGGCGCCGTGCTGGCGCTCGCCCAGGATCTCGCCCGCGCCGCGGATCTCGAGATCGTGCGTCGCGACCTGGAAACCGGCGCCGAGCTCGGTGAACCGCTGCAGCACCGCCAGCCGCGCCTTCGCCTCGGGCGTGATCTTCGCGTCCTCGGGCACGACCAGGTAGCAGAACGCGCGCTCGCGCGACCGGCCGATGCGCCCGCGCAGCTGGTAGAGCTGCGCCAGCCCGAAGCGATCGGCGTGGTTGACGATCATCGTGTTCGCGCGCGGGATGTCGAGGCCCGATTCGATGATCGTCGTGCAGACCAGGACGTCGTAGCGGCCGTCGACGAAGTCGACCATCACCTTCTCCAGCTCGCCCTCGGGCATCTGGCCGTGGCCGATCGCGACGCGCGTCCCCTCGGGCGCGATCTCGCCGACGCGCTTGGCCAGCTCGCCGATGTCCTCGATCCGGTTGTGCACCACGAACAATTGTCCGCCGCGCGCCAGCTCGCGCTTGACCGCGTCGGAGAGCAGCGGCTTGTCCCAGCGGCAGACGAACGTCCGGATCGCCAGCCGATCGGCGGGCGGCGTCGCGATGATCGAGATCTCGCGGAGCCCACCCATCGCCATCTGCAGCGTGCGTGGGATCGGCGTCGCGGTCAGCGTCAGCACGTCGACCTGCGTGCGCAGCTCCTTGAGGCGCTCTTTGTGGCCGACGCCGAAGCGCTGCTCCTCGTCGACGACCAGCAGGCCCAGGTCGCGGAAGCGGACGTCGCGCGACAGCACCCGGTGCGTACCGACGACGACGTCGATCTTGCCTTCCGCCAGCGCGGCCACGGTTTTCTGCTGCTCGGTCTTGGAGCGAAAGCGGGACAGCACCGCGACGCGCACCGGGAAATCGGCGAAGCGGTCGGAGAACGTCACGAAGTGCTGCTCCGCGAGCACCGTCGTCGGCGCCAGCACCGCCACCTGCTTGCCGCCCAGCACCGCCAGCAAGCTGGCGCGCAGCGCGACCTCGGTCTTGCCGTAGCCGACGTCGCCGCAGATCAGGCGATCCATCGGCACGCCGTTCTGCATGTCGGCCAGCACCGTCTCGATCGCCTTCGCCTGATCCGGCGTCTCCTCGAACGGGAACGTCTCCTCGAACGCGCTGAACACGGCGTCGGGCGGCGGGAAGGCGTGGCCCTCCAGCGCGGCGCGCTGCGCGTAGAGCTGCATCAGCTCCTCGGCGATCTTCTTCGCCTCGGCGGAGACGCGGCGGCGCTTCTCCTGCCAGGTGGC
>DATMZL010001409.1:0-2448 GCA_035607075.1 Polyangia bacterium | reverse complement strand
GATGTTCTGCGGATCGTAGAGGTTGCCGATGGCGAGCTTCTTCTCGACCCGATCGACGCCCGAGTCGGTGAGCATGGCCGAGTGGGCCTTCTCGTCGACGGTGTAGTCGATGTCCTTGCGCAGCCCCGGGATGATCGCGTCGACCTTCTGGTAAAGGTCAGCCGACTGCTCGGCCGACCCCGAGATGATGAGCGGCGTGCGCGCCTCGTCGATCAGGATCGAGTCGACCTCGTCGACGATGGCGTAGTTCAGCTCGCGCTGGACGTAGTTCTCGATCGACAGCTTCATGTTGTCGCGCAGGTAGTCGAAGCCGAACTCGCTGTTCGTGCCGTACGCGATGTCGGACCGGTAGCTCTCCTGCCGTTCGTGATCATCGAGGCCGTGCACGACGATGCCGACCGACATGCCGAGGAACTTGTAGATGCGGCCCATCCACTCGGAGTCGCGGCGGGCCAGGTAGTCGTTGACGGTGATGACGTGGACGCCCTTGCTCGCCAGCGCGTTCAGGTAGACGGGCAGCGTCGCGACCAGCGTCTTGCCCTCGCCGGTCTTCATCTCGGCGATGCCGCCCCGGTGCAGGACCATGCCGCCGATGAGCTGCACGTCGAAGTGGCGCATGTTGAGCACGCGCCGGCCTGCCTCGCGGCAGACGGCGAACGCCTCGGGCAGGAGGTCGTCCAGCGTGGCGCCCTGGTCGAGCCGGGTGCGGAACGCCGCGGTCATCGCCCGCAGCTCGGCGTCGGACTTCGCCTGCAGCCCGCCCTCGAGCGAATTGATGTGCTCGACGATCGGCCGCATCCCCTTGATGACACGGGCGTTCTTGGTGCCGAAGATCTTCTTTGCGACGTAGCTGATCATTTATGACGCCGTCAGACGTAGGCGCGAATAGACCTTATTGTGGGGGCCGTCGGCACGCAAGGCAAAGGGGGCACCCACAGCCCACGTCAACCGGATTTCTTTCAGCGCCTGTCAGTTCGATACGGGCGCGGCTGGGCGGAGCACCAGCTGCACGACGCTGGCGACGAACCACGCCAGCGCGACGATCGTGGCCATGATCAGCGCCAGGATCGGCAGGCCGACCAGCGCGAACACCAGCCAGAGCAGCAGCGCCGAGTCGCGGCGGCCCATCGCGAAGAGGATGTCCCCGATGCCGGGCTTCTTGTCAGGCGTTGACGCAGCGGCGGCGCCCAGCTTCTTGCCGCCCGAGAACCACCACACCATGTCCATGAGGTCGCCGCTCGCCCGCTGGCGACGCATGTCACTCATGATGATCAGGTTCGACGCGACAAGCATCGCGCCGCCCGCGATCCCGACCGCCGCCGCCCAGGCGCCGGCGCCGCTGCGGTAAAGACCGATCCCGATGGCGACGGTGATGAGGACGTTGAGGACATCGTCGACGAAGGTGTCCAGCCAGGCGCCCAGCTTCGACTGCTGCATGCGCACGCGCGCGAGCTCGCCGTCGCAGCCGTCGAGGACGGACTGCAGGTGCTGGCAGGCGAAGCCGGCGACCATCGCGGCGTAGCCGCCCGCCGCGATCAGCGCGCAGCCCACAAGGCCGAACGCGGCGGCGACCAGCGTGATCTGGTTGGGCGTGATGGGCGTCGCGACGAGGATCCGACGCGTGAAGCGCACTGAGATCGGCTTGTTCAGGCGGCGGGCGACGAAGCCGAGATCGGGGCGGAACAGGGCGGCGAACACCGCGTCCTCGGCGGCGCGGCGGCCGGACTCGTCGGTGACGCGCGTGCCGGCGTCCCCGCGCGCGACGCGGACGACGTCGCCGCCGACCAGCGTCGCGCCCAGCCCGCTGGCGATCGACGCCGCGGCGGCGGCGTCGGCGACGGTCTGCACCTCGGCGTTGGCGGGCAGCGACGCGGGCAACACCACTGTCCCGTCGCTGGCGACGATGACGCGCGCGTGTGGCGTCTGCGATTGTTGCTTGATGGCGCGCTCGACGACCGTCAGGCCGGCGACGCGCATCGAGGCGCCCGGCTGCTCCGCGTGCGTCGCCGTGACGACCACGTAGGAAGACGGCGCAGAGGTCGCGGGCTCGCCGCTGGCGATGGTCATGTCGCGGGCAGCATATCCAACCAGCGCTCGACCGCGGCGGGAAACCGACCGGGCACGCGCCGGACCAGCCGCGGCCGGCGCCAGTCGTCGTTGTCCACGATCGCGGCGGCGTGGCCGAGCGGATCGCATTCGGCGCGATAGCGGTCCTGACCGGGAAAGTAACGGCGGGCGATGCGGCGCTGAATCTCGTCGTCGGTCCGCCCTTTCGCCCGATCGCGCGCGAGGATGCGCCGGCGGACTTCGTCGACGCTCGCGCTGAGCACGATCAGCGCCGCTGACGTGGCGATCGTCGGCACGCGCAGCGTGAACACGCCCTCCAAGATCGCGAGCGGCACTTGGAGCGACCGCAGCTTTTCATCCAGCGCGGCGAGGTCGAAATAG
>DATMZL010001404.1:0-4616 GCA_035607075.1 Polyangia bacterium | reverse complement strand
GCGCAACGGGCGCGGGCGGCCGCGGCGGCGGAGCGGGCACCGGCGGCGCTGCCGGCTCCGGCGTCACGACCGGCAGCGCAGGAACGTCGGCGACCGCGGGCACGAGCGGCGGCGCGGGCGCGGGTGGCAGCGTCGGATCGACGGGCGCAGCGGGCGTCGGTGGCGACGGTGGCTCGACGGGCGCGGCCGGCAACGGCGGCGCGGGCGCGGGGACGCCAGGCGCCGCAGGGACTACGGGAACCGCCGGGACAGGAACGCCGGGCGAGCCGCCCGCAGGCTGCGGATGCGACGTGGCGCGGAGCTCAGGCGGCGGTTTCGCTGGCCTGACCGCCCTCGCCCTTCTCAGCTTGGCGTTACGGAGACGGCGCTCTCGTAACCCGACGACGTTCTAGTAAAACTCTTCGGCGCGCGGATCGTCTCCGGCGATCAGAATCTCGCGCAGCGCCGCCTCGCTGCTCGTCGGGATCACCAGCAGCCGTCCCGACTGATCGCCGGTGACCGGCTGAAAGATCTTCTTCGCCTTAGGCGCGAGCACGCCCTCGATCTCCTTCACGATGACGGCGAAATCCCGAAAATCGATCTCGACCGGATCGGAGGGCTCTATCGCAAGCGCCTGGCCATCCAGCGTGTACTCATAGCGATCGCGGTCCCCTTCCACGCGCTTCCAGGTGAAGCTCGACCCCGCTTTCTCGAACATGGGACCGAGGTCCTCGAACAGGCTGTCCAGCCCGAACTCGTAGTCCCACTCGATCGTCGGCACCCAGTCTTTGATCGTGTAGAGCAGCGTGACGGGCAGCGCGAGCAGCTCGAGAGAGCCGTTCTCCTGGCCCTTCGCGACCGACGTCGCCGTTTCGAGGATCGTGGGCCCGACCTTCGCCAGGAACTCGTCCTCGGAAACGACGGCGCTGTACACGCCCTGATCGGCCAGTACGCGATGGAACGCGAGCGCGCGCGCGCGAAGGGCACGCTCGTCAACCGCTGCGTTCCCGCGGGCCGTCTTCTGCTTCTGCGCCACAGCGCGCAGACGCGTTCTTGCCGGCGCCGTCGCCGTGGTCTTCTTGGCGGGCTTTCGCGCGCGCGCCGTCTTTTTCGGCTTGGTCCGCCGTGCGGTACCGCGGCGCTTCGGCTTTGACGCCTTTGGCTTCTTGCTGCGCGCGCCTTTCGACTTCGTGGTCTTCTTCTTGGGCATTTCGCTGCGTATCGTGCCTCCAGGCGCGCCTGCGCACAACAGGACGGCGCCGCGCGTCGCCCGGTATGATCCGCGGATGCGCCGTGCGGTCGCGATCGCGGTGGTGGTCGGCTCGCTTCATCTCGCCGGGTGCGTCGCCCTCGGTTGGCGCTTTGGGCCGGGATTCTCCTCGACCGACAAGGAACTCTTCGCGGCGCCACCCGTTGTCGTCCACCGAGGCCAGGAGTTCGTCCTCGCGTGGACTCAAGGAAAAAACCCTTTCTTCTTCGAGCTGGAGTACCGCGTGAAGGACGGTCGACTGGTATTCGCGCTCGTCGCGACCGCCAGTTCGGGAAACCTGGCGGGCCGGCCACGCGAGATGAAGATCGACGGCGACGCGAACATCGCGGCCCTCCGGCGCGGCGGCGCGTACTGGTGGGAGCCCGAGCCTGAGCCGGACGGCCGGCTGGTGCCGCTACACCTCGTCAACCAATCCTCGCTGCCCGGCCCCTGACCCCCGCGACTACGCCAGGCCGAGCGCGCGCACGAGCGCCTCGCGGAAGTGGACAGGCTCCTCGGCATAGGGCATGTGTGCGCTGTCCTCGAACCAGACGAATGACTTGCCTCGAGGGGCTTCGAGCGCGGCGGCGTAGCGAGCCACCACCTCGGGGTTGGTGCCGACGTCGTGGCGCCCCTGGAAGAACGCGATGGGGACCTGGATGCGCGGCACGGTGGTTCGTAGGTCGAAGTGATTCACGGGAGCGAGCATGAGCTCCTGGGTCCTGGGGATGGCGGCGAGGATCGGCACGCGTTCGCGGAGCGCGTAGTGTCGCGACCGCAGGACTCTCGAGCCCGTGTCCCACAGCAACCCGAAATAGCCGCGCCGGCGGTTGACGCCGCCGTAGGCCGTCACCCAGCGCACCCGGGTCAGGAACGTCTTCGAGGTGTCGTGGGGCGGCGCGCCGATGGCCTCGAGCTGTCGCTGGGCGCGCCGCGCGCCACGCCGCACGGCTTCGCGGCGGGCAAAGGCGTAGGCATGGCGCTCGCTCTCGCCCCAGTCGACGTCGAGCCCGACGACGACGAGGTGCCCGATGCGGTCAGGATCCCGCGCGGCCGCCATCATCGCGAACGTGCCGCCAATCGAGAGGCCGAGGATATCCACCTGCTCGACGTTCAGCCGCGTGCACAGCGCATCGACAACTGCGCGCACGTCGGCCACGCTCTGCGCGAGGGTGATCGTCGACGGATCGGCCCGAAACGACTTTCCCGTTCCGCGCTGATCCCAGTAGGCGACGACGGCTTCGCCTTCCAGGCGCAAGTTCCGCTCGAACGCCGGCGCGTCCTGGATCAGCGGAAAGCCGGGCCCCTGCTGCACGATCAGCAGCACGCGCCGCGTGGCGAGGTTGCCGCGCAGGAGCACCCACTGGGTGGCGCCGTTGATGTCGAACGATTCGAGAGAGTCCATGTGTCCCGTGGTCATGGCGTGCCCTGGTGCGAGACGGTGATCCGAACGTCGGGCAGCGAATCGACGAACGCGCCGCCGAGCACCGTCGTCGCCGCGTGTGCGCCCGGGGTCGGCGCGCGGCGAATCACCGCGACGGCGCGTGCGGCTGCCGCGGCCGTGAAGGCGAAGCCTTCGCCGGTTTCGAGACGCGCTTCGGCCTTCTCTCCGCGGTCGTTCGTCGCGCACGCCCAGGCCTGGCAGCGGGCCTCCCCGTCCGCCCCCTCGCGGACCGAGCCGACAGCCCGGCGGATCGCCCCGATCCAGAGGAGCCGGCGCAGGATCGCGATCCCGGCCCGTTGCAGGGGACCGCCTGGCAGCGCGGTCCCGTAGACGACGATGTCCGGGACGTGCGTGTCCATCCACGCCGCTTCGAGATCGCCGGTTGGTATCGGCGACGCGCGGCGGCTGCGATCGGCGAATGGGATCTCGCGGCCGCCCGCACCGAGCGGATGTTCGACGAGGCGGCCGCTGCGACGAACCCGACCGCCCAACCGCACGGCCGCGAGCCCGCTCTCGCCGGTCGCCGGGCCGGCGTGGGCCGACGCGATGTGCAGCGCGCATTCGAGCCGGCTCGCGTCCGGCACCTCGGCGACGACGCGCCTCGCGAGCGAGCCGGTCGCGATGGTTCCGAAACCGATACCGGGAACGATCGCGACACCACGCGCGCGCGCCCGCGTGTCGCGCTCCTCCGCGGCGCGAAACACGGGCAGCTCGTTGTCGAGATCAGTGTAATGGGTCCCGGCCTCGAGGCAGGCGTCCATCATCGGTTGCGCCAGACCGTCGAACGGGCCCGCCGCGAGCAGCACCAGCTCGACGCTGCGTAGCGCGGCGACCGCAGCGGCGTGATCGGCGAGGTCGAACGCCACCCACGGAAGCCCGAGCTCGTCCGCCACGCGCCGGACCTTCTCGGCCGATCGCCCGGCCAGGACCGGGCGCTCGCCGAGGGTGATCGCCTCACGCGCGACCAGCCGCCCCGCGTACCCGTTCGCTCCGTAGATCATCCATCCGCTTTTCGTCGTCATGGCGTTCCTCCTGACGACGAATCTGTGTCATTCGAAATTGGATAACAATTGGCTAAGTTTCGATATTACTATCCGTTTATGGATATCGCCTGGGAGGACGTCCGGATCTTTCTCGCGGTGGCCGAAGCGGGCAGCGTCAGCGGCGCCGCCCGTCAGCTCAAGCTCGGTCAGCCGACGATCAGCCGGCGGCTGGCCGAGATGGAACAGGCCATCGGGTCGCGATTGTTCGCGCGCGGCGTCGGCGGGACCACGCTCACCAGCGCCGGCGAGCGGCTGCTCGCGCCCGCGAAGAACATGGCGGAGTGGGCGGGCGAGGTGGCACGCGCCGCCGCAGCCGACGAGACCACGCCCCAAGGGTTGGTGCGTATCACCGCGTCGCCCTACGTCTGCTTCGATTTAGTGGCGCCGTTCGCCGCGTGGGTGTCGTCGCGCCATCCGACGCTGCGGATAGAGGTCCTGTCGACCACCCGGTACCTCGACATGGCGCGCGGCGAGGCGGACCTGGCGCTGCGTCTCCGCCGGCCGCAGAGCAAGGACCTGGAGGTGATCGCGGCGGTTGATTACGAGAACGCTGCGTGGGTCTCCACCGCGCTCGCCAAGAAGCTTCCGAAGCGCCCGCGGCCGCGGGACGTGCCCTGGATCGGGTGGGCGCCGCCCTTCGAAGATCTCCCGCCGCAGCCGATGCTCGAGTCGATCATCCCCGGCTTTGTCCCGGCGTTCACGTCGGACAACTTCCTGGTCAATCTCGCCGCCGCCGAGGCGGGCGCCGGCGCGATCGTGCTCGGCCGCGTGACGCATCGATTTTCGCGCGCACGTGGAATCGTGCCCATCGATCTGGACCTGGGTCCAGCGAAGCGCGGCGTGCTCTGCCTCGTGTGCGCGAAGACCGCGCTCGACATCCCGCGCGTGCGCCTGGTTGCAG
>DATMZL010001390.1:0-8232 GCA_035607075.1 Polyangia bacterium | reverse complement strand
CCCGGCGAGCGCGACCATGCTGACCGGCGGCATCGGCTACACGTACAGCCTCGGCTCGGGGCCGACGTTCGCGAACAACACGCAACCCTTCACCGAGATCGATCTCCCCGCCTACGCGTACACGCCGAACGCGAGCGGCTACGCGGGAACGGGCGGGCTGATCGTGCCGCCGCCCGACGTCTCCGCCGTGGCAGCAGGCTTCACCGCCCGGCGCGCCATCGTCGACAACTCCAAGTGCGGCGCTTGCCACGTCACGCTGGGGGTCGGGCCCGACTTCCACGCCGGCCAGCGTAACGACGCGCCGACCTGCGCGTTCTGCCACCGGCCGAACCTGACCAGCAGCGCCTGGGCCGGCAACGGCAAGGACTTCATTCACGCGGTCCACGGCGCCGAGAAGCGGACGGTGCCGTTCAACTGGCACGCGCCGTCGCCGACCGAAGGTTTCTGGGACGTGACCTACCCGGGCGTGCTCAACAAATGCGAGATGTGCCATCTGCCGGGCACCTACGACTTCAGCCTGGCCGCCGCGACGAGCGCGTACCCGAACATGCTCTACAGCACCGTCGGCCAGGGGCGCTACAACGGCAACGCGGCCAGCAACCCGACCGGCTACTTCAGCCTCTCGCCCTACGTCGCGTCGGACAACCAGACCGACTACGGCTTCGGTTACGCGACGTCGAACGTTACGGCGACGCTGCCCAACGGCCTCGGCGGCACGCAGACCATCGGCGGCGCGGCTGTCGCCTGCTCGCCCGGCGCGCCCTGCACGTGCAGCGCCGCAAACCCGTGCAGCGTCGACGTGAGCGGCCCGGTCACGGTGAACAACGTCGCCGTCAATTTCACCCAGAAGGTCGGAGCCACCACGAACCCCTGCAACGCCGCCACGCCGTGCACCTGCACGACTGCGCAGCCATGCACTGGAACCGTGGCCACCTGCTCGCTGACGGCGCCGTGCCAGGCCCAGGGGACCACGCTCGTGAATTCGCCGATCGTCGCGGCTTGCTCGGGTTGCCACGACTCGGCGACCGCCATCGATCACATGCAGACGAACGGCGGCTCGTTCTACGAGGCGCGCAGCGTCGCGTTCAGCAAGCCGCAGAAGGAGGAATGCCTGCTCTGCCACGGACCGGGCCGCCTGGCGTCCATCGCCGATCGCCACGCGTTCGTGCCCTGACGCTCGCCGCGGTCGTCACTCCACGCGGAACGGGATCTGCACGGCGGCGACCGTCGCCTGACCGTCGGTGGCGTCGAACTGCGCCTCGAACGTCACGCGATCCTCCCGCCCCAGCGGATTCTCGAAGTAGAGGAAGCCCGAGATCACGCCGCCGTCGCCGAGCACGCCCTCCGGCATCCCCATCCGAACCACCTCCAGCGAGGGACGCTCCTTGCCCCAGACGCGGTATTGCGTCTGATACAGGTCGTCGTCGCGGCCCAGCGGCTGCGGCCACGCCTCGAGCTCCTGGTAGACGTCCTTGAAGCGGGGCGCGACGAAGAACTTCGTCGACGCGTAGACCGGTTCGAGGCGGGGCGCGCTGTCGTCGGGCTCGATCGACAGCACCGGGACGGGGAGATACCTGTGCCCGTTCTTCCCGACGAGCGCGAAGGCTTGATAGAGGACGCGGATCGACGAGCCGCTGGAGTTCACGATGCGGACCTTCACCGGCGTCAGGCGCGGCGGGAGAGCCCCGGGACGCCCGGTCCACGCCTCGACGTCCGCCGAGCAGCGGACGCCGTCGACGATGCGGTAGGCAGCGCCGGGAGCGCCGGGGACGATGGTCGCGGAGGGCGCCGGCACCAGCTTGCCGTGCGCGCAGCCGGCCGCGGCCAGCGCCGTGACGAACATGCACGCGACGATACGCATCGCCGCGACCTCAACGAACGACGAGGTCGTCACGCCGGTTCTTGGCGTGTGCGTCGTCGTCGTGACCGGAATACTTCGGCCGCTGCGATCCGTAGCTGACGGTGGCGATGCGGCTCGCCGGGACGCCCAGGCGCACCAGGTACGTCTTCGCCGCGCGCGCCCGCTCCTCGCCGAGGGCCATGTTGTACTCGACGGTGCCGAGCTCGTCGCAGTTCCCCTCGATCGCCAGTGAGGCGTTCTGCTTGCGGACCGCGTCGGCAACCTTCTGGAGCAGCGAGCGCCCCTCGTCCTTGATCAGCGACGAATCGAAGTCGAAGAAGAGCGCCAGATCTTCCTTCTGCTTCGGCGTCTCGACCGGCGCCGCGTCCGGCGCTTGCGCCACGGCCTTGCGCGCCGGGGCACGGGGCGGGGCGGGCGCGACCGGGCGCGCGGTGGCGTGCGCCTTCTCCTCATGCGAGCAGCCGGCCGCGGCGAGCAGCGACAGCGCGGCGGTGGCGATCGCGAGACGTGACGACGACGACATCATCATGGGTGGCCTCCTTGATCGGGGTGCGGGGACCATGATACATGGGATCCAAACATATGGGTACCCAAGCAGATGCGCAAGCGGGCGCGCGGCCTGCCAAGTCGGCCGACCCGGCGACGCGCGAGGTCCTCGACGCCATCCGGCGCATCGTCCGCGCGCTGCGCGAGTCGTCGCGCGCCGCCGAGCGATCGGTCGGGATCGGCGCCGCGCAGCTGTTCGTCCTGCAACGGCTGGCGGCGTCGCCGGGGCTGTCACTGAACGAGCTCGCGGCGCGCACCTTCACCCACCAGAGCTCGGTGTCGGTGGTCGTCAGCCGGCTTGTCGAGCGCGGCCTGCTGACGCGCGCCCGCGGCGGCGACGACGGACGCCGCGTCTCGATCGCCCTGGCGCCGGCCGGGCGCGCGCTGCTGGCCCGGGCGCCCGCGGCGGCCCAGGAGCGCTTGCTCGCCGGTCTGGGCCTGCTGGGCGCAGGTTCGCGGCGGCAACTCGCCGATCTCCTCGGCCGCCTCGTCGATCTGATGGCGCTGCCCGACCGTAGCCCGCCGATGTTTTTCGAAGCGGCGCCGGCCGGGACGCGCAAGAGAAAGAAGCGCCGTGATCGGCTCGTCTGACGGCCCCCTGACGGAGACGGCGACCGGCGACGGCGCGGCTGCCGACCCGCACGACGAGCGCACGCGCGTGCTCGGCCTCGTCCGGCGGTTCGGCTGGAACGCGACGTCGTTCCAGGTCCTCGAGCCCGGCTACCGGTATTTCTTCGCCGACGGCGCGGCGTGCGTGGCGTACGTCGACACGGGGAGCGCCTGGGTGGCGGCGGGCGCGCCGCTGGCCGACGAGGCCCGCCTGGCAGACGTGACGGCGGCGTTCCTGCGGGCCGCGCGCGCCGAGAATCGGCGGGCCTGCTTCTTCGCGACGGAAGATCGCTTCACCGGCCAGGTTCGACTGCGATCCTTGCTGATCGGCGAGCAACCGGTCTGGGAGCCCGCTCGTTGGGAAGGCGCGCTCCGCAGTCGTTCCAGCCTGCGCGAGCAGCTGCGTCGGGCGCGCGCCAAGGGCGTACGCGTCCACGTGTTCGACGCGCGCACGGCGAACGCGGCGGGCGGGGCGCTGCGCGACGCGATCGGCGGGTTCGTGAAGCGTTGGCAGGGCGCGCGCGAGCTTGCGCCGCTGGGCTTCCTGGCGAGCGTCGACCCGCTCGCCTTGCTGTTCCTGCCCGATCGCCCGGTCTTCGTCGCGGAACAAGCCGGGACGCTGGTCGGCCTCCTGTCGGTCGCGCCGATTCACGGACGCGAAGGGTGGCTGCTCCAGAACCTGCTGCGCGCGCCCGACGCACCGAACGGGACCGCCGAGGCGCTCTTCGACGCGGCCATGCGCGACGCCGCTGCGCGCGGCCTGACGTTCGTGACCCTGGGCCTCGCGCCGCTGGCCGGGCCGGTGGCGCGCCCGCTGCGCGTCGCGCGCCACGCGGGACGCCGCCTGTTCAACTTCGAGGGCCTGCGCGCGTTCAAGGCCAAGCTGCAACCCGCGCGCTGGGATCCCGTGTATCTGTCGTTCCCCGAAGACACGTCGGCCGTGCGCGCGATCGTCGACGCGCTGGCGGCGTTCGCGCGCGGCAATTTCTTCCGCTTCGGGATCGAGACGCTGGCACGCGGCCCGGCGCTGCTCGTGAGCCTGCTGGCGTTGCTGCTGGTTCCGTGGACCGTCTTGCTCGCGTGCTGCGAATGGCGTCGGTGGTTTCCGCATCCGGCCCTCAAGTGGGGGTGGGTGGCGTTCGACGTCCTGGTCGCCGCCGGGTTGTTGACGCTGCGCCGGCGCTGGCGGCCTTCGCTCGCGTACCTGCTCCTGACCGCGGTCGGGGCCGACGCGGTCGCGACCACGCTGGAGGCGATCTGGTGGAATCTCCCGCGCGCGGCCGGCGCCGTGATGGGAGGCGTGCTCGTGGTCGCGGCGCTCGCGCCCGTCGTCGCGGCGCTGGTGCTCGCGGCGGCCATCCACCGCCACGTCGTCGTCGCCGTTCCCGGGCCGGCCATCGGCAGAGAGCACGCGCCCCTTGTCTGACCATCGGAAGCGGGAGCGACTGGCCGCCCCGGCGCAAAGCGCCGGGTCGCGGCCACCTGAAAAAACAACAGTCGCACACCGCGCCTTCGGCGCGGAGCGACTGGGCGACTTCACCGCCGGTCCGCGCACGTTGCCCCTCGCGGCGCTGGCCGTCGCGCTGGGCGTGTTCAGCGCCTACGTGGCGACGGCGCTGCTGGCGCTGATCGCGTTCTTTACTAACGTCTTCTTCTATCAGCGCTTTTCGTTCGCAGGGGCGTCGCCGGCCGGTCATGGGTTGGGGTTGCTCGCCGCGCTGGTCCCCGTCGTGGGCTGCTTGATCATCGGCGTCATGGCCCGCTACGGGTCGGAGCGGATTCGCGGCCACGGGATCCCGGAGGCGCTGGAGGCGATCCTGATCCGCGGCAGCCGAATCCAGCCACGCGTCGCGCTGCTGAAGCCCATCTCGTCGGCGATCTCGATCGATTCGGACGGCCCGTTCGGCGCCGAGGGGCCGATCATCATGACGGGGGGCGCGTTCGGATCGATCCTGGCGCAGCTTCTTCACCTGACCGCCGCCGAGCGCAAGACGCTGCTCGTCTCGGGCGCGGCCGCCGGTATGTCGGCGACGTTCGCGTCGCCGGTGGCGGCGGTGTTCCTGGCCGTCGAGCTGCTGCTGTTCGAGCTGAAGCCGCGCAGCCTGATCCCGGTCGCGCTCGCGTCGGTCGCCGCCGCAGCGACGCGCCGCCACCTGCTGGGCGCCGGGCCGTTGTTCCCGATCCCGGACATCGATCTGACGGCGGTCGTTCAGCCTGGCGCGCTCGGCTGGTGCGCCGTCGTCGGCGTGCTGGCGGGCGCGCTGTCGGCGACGCTGACGGCGGCGGTCTACGCCGCGGAGGATCTTTTCGGGCGCCTGAAGCTTCACTGGATGTGGTGGCCCGCGCTGGGGGGCATTGTCGTCGGCCTGGGCGGGCTGGTCTGTCCGCAGGCGCTCGGCGTTGGCTACGACCAGATCCAGACGATGCTGGGCGGCGGCGCGCGCCTGGGGCCCACGTTGCGCCTGATGGCGGTGAAGGCGGGGATCTGGGCGGTGTCGCTGGGATCGGGAACGTCGGGCGGCGTGCTCGCGCCGCTGCTGATCATGGGCAGCGCGCTGGGTGTCGTGGAGACGTATTTTATGCCCGCGTACGGCGCGGGCTTCTGGCCGCTGGTCAGCATGGCGGCGATCCTGGCGGGCACGATGCGCGCGCCGCTGACGGCGCTGGTGTTCGCGATCGAGCTGACCGGCCGCTTCGGCCTCGCGCTGCCAATCCTGACGGCGGGCATCGTCGCGCACACGTTCACGGTGTTGATCCTGAAGCGATCGATCCTGACCGAGAAGGTTGCGCGCCGCGGTTATCACGTCAGCCGCGAGTACGCGATCGATCCGCTCGAGATCCTTTTCGTGCGCGAGGTGATGCGGCCCGAGGTGGTCGTGCTGCCCGGCGATCTGGCGGTCGCCGGCGCCGCCGAGATGCTTGTGTCGACGGCGCGCGCCCGCGCCCAGGGCCTCTATCCGGTGACCAACGGCCGCGGCGGCCTGCTGGGCGTGGCGACGCGCGCCGACATCGAGGCCGCCAGCCCCGGCACCGTACCGATGGCGACGATCGCGCGGACGCCGATCGTCGCGCTCGCCGACGAACCCGTGCGCGCGGCCATTCACCGGATGGCGGAGAGCGGCGTCTCGCGCCTGCCCGTCGTCGATCGCTCCGAGCCGCCCGCGCTGGTCGGGCTCATCACGTTGAAGGAGGCGTTGAAGGCGCGCGCGCGGCACATCGAGGAAGAGCGCCGCCGCGAGCGCATCCTTCCGCTCGACGCCATCATTCCGATCGCCCGCCTGTTGCCGAAACGCGCCGCCCCGGCCGACCGCGAGCGCCGAAGCTCGTAGCTGGTCCGGCCCCTCGCCCCGCCGATTACCCCCGCACCTCGAACAGCGTCATCATGCCCGCCTCGGCGTGCTCGAGGATGTGGCAATGCATCATCCAGCGGCCCGCGTCGAGCGGGACCAGGCCGATGTCGATCGTCTCCTTTGAATGCATCAGCACGGTGTCGCGGAAGAACGGCTCGTCGACGGGCGTGCCATTGCGCGCGAGCAACCGGAAGAACATGCCGTGCATGTGGATCGGGTGCAGACGAAAACTGGCGTTGACGAACCGCAGCCGTACCCAGGCACCGCGCTCCATCGTCAGCATCGGCGGGCCGTGGTGCTCGTGGCCGGCGAACGCCTCGTTGTTGAACGTCCACTGGATGCCGTAGTCGCCGCCGCGGCGCGCGTCGATGCGGAATTCCTTCGTGACCGGCACCGACAGGCCCGCCGACCACACCGGCACGCGCGCGTGTGCCGGCGACCGGAACGTCGGCGCCGGGCGGCCCGTGGCGCCGTCGATGACGACGTCGGCCAGGTGGTTGGGCGTGTCGGGATAGAAGCGATCGATGACCGGCAGCGACTGGCTCGCCGCGCCCGCGGGCAGCGTGATGTCGAGGTCCAGCCGGTTACCGGGCGCCAGCTCGAAGCGGCCGAGCGGGATCGGCCGCGCCAGGTACAGACCGTCGACGGCGATGATACGCGGGTCCAGCGCGCCGAAGTCGGGCGCATAGATGCGGCCGTTGGACGCGTTCAGCAGGCGCAAGCGGATGCGTTCACCGCCCTGCGCGGCGAGCACGCTGTTCGTGCGCCCGTTGACGGTGATGAAGTTGCCCCAGCGCCCGTCGTGCATCAGGTCGTGCGGCGTATTGAAGCGATCGAAGATCTGGTGGGTCTCGTCGAGCAGCCAGTCGTCCAGCACCCACACGACGTCGCGCGCGTAGGGCGGGGGCGTTGCGTCCTCGACGATCAGCACGCCGTAGAGGCCGCGCTCGACCTGCTCGCTGGAACGGACGTGCGGGTGGAACCAGAACGTGCCCGCGTCCTTGGGCGTGAACTCGTAGGTGAAGCTGCCGCCGGGCTCGACCGGCGGCTGCGTGACGTGCGGGACGCCGTCCATCGCGTTCGGCAGGCGCACGCCGTGCCAGTGGATCGTCGTCGCCTCGGGCAGGTGGTTCGTGAAGCGAACGCGCAGCGTCTCCCCCAGCCGGATGCGCAGTTCGGGTCCGGGGACGCTGCCGTTGTAGGCCCAGACGCGCAGCTTGCCGCCGTCGACCAGGGCGAGCTCGGCCGGGCGGGCGTCGATGTCGAACGTCCGGACGACGCCGGTGGGCGCCGGCTGCTCGGGCAGCGCGCCCCGCAGCTCGTGCGCCATCCGCGACGCCGGCGATTCCGGCTTGCACCCGAGCGCGACCCCGACGAGGAGCAAGAAGGGCAAAGCCGAACCGGCGCGGGCGCGCATGCGCGCGCCAATCTAGCCGATCGCGGCGCGTGATTCCGAATGTCTACTGGCTGTGTTCGGTCAGGCTGAGCGCGTAGCCGTAGAGCCCGTTCTCGGATCCCTGCGTGATCCGCTTTGCGACCCGTTGCAGCGGCCAGACGGTGCCGCCGTTGTCGAACTGCAGCTCCAGCTCGAGACCGCTGCGCCCGACCCGGGCGTTCCACGACCCGGGGTTCTTCGTCCGGATCGCCTCGCCGAGGTAAACGGCGAGCCACTCGGCGCCCCGGCGCGCGTCCTCGGGATCCTGGTCGACCATCCAGTCCAGCCCCTTGATGCTGCCGATCGAAAAATCGGCGGCGAGTCCATGGCCATTCAGCAGCTTGACCGCCAGTTTCCGGTGGTGGGTAATGAGGGTGATCGTCTGCGCTTCTGTCAGGCTGCCCGTCGACCGCTTCTTGCTGCGGTTGCAG
>DATMZL010001285.1:0-5867 GCA_035607075.1 Polyangia bacterium | reverse complement strand
AAGACGGCCGAGACGCTGACGATCGTCGAGAACCGAGACGATCTCGAGCTGGATCTGGTGACCCACGACGTGAAGAAGTTCTTCGGCTTGATGCTGCGCCGGAACGGCTACGTGCTCGAACAGCTCTGGTCGCCGCTGATCGTGACCACCACGCCGGCGCACGCCGAGCTGAAGACGATCGCGCGCGGCTGCGTGACCCGGCATCACCACCATCACTACCTCGGCTTCGCGGCGACGCAGTGGGACCTGTTCGCGAAGGAGAGCCCGCGCCGCGTGAAGCCGCTGCTCTACGTCTATCGCGTGCTGCTGACCGGGATCCACCTGATGCGCACCGGCGAGATCGAAGCCAACCTCGTCCACCTGAACGCCGACGCCCGGTTGCCGCAGATCCCGGACCTCGTCGCCCGGAAGCTGGCCGGGCCGGAGAAGGCGACCCTCGACGACGGGGACGTCGCATTTCACGAGGGCGAGGTCGCGCGGCTGCGGCACGCGCTCGAGGCCGCGGCGACCGCGAGCACGCTCGCAGAAGAGCCGACCGCCCGCGACGCGCTCCACGACCTCCTCGTCCGGATCCGTCTCGATCTTCTCCCGTCCCCTCGCCCCGCGTAGCTCAGGTCCCCTCGCCCCGCGTAGCTCAGGTCCCCTCGCCCCGCGTAGCTCAGGTCCCCTCGCCCCGCGTAGCGGGGAGAGGGTTAGGGAGAGGGGTCCGTCCGTCCCGCCGAGTGTCACACCTCGACGAGCACGCCCTCCGGTCCCGGCTTCTCGCGGTCCTTGAGCGACGCGATGGTGCGGCCCAGGACCTCGCGGGCGGCGCGCAGATCGCCGCCGCGCGTCTTCGTGACCAGGATGCGCGGGGCGACGGGCGGCACGTCCGCGCCGAAGCGGGCGCGGAACGCCGCGGGCCACGCGCGACGGAACGAATCGAGATCGCGTGAAAGCCCGCCGCGCGCCGGCGCGCCCACCAGGAGGAACTCGTCGCCGCCGTCGCGAATCGCGGCGGCCGCGTCGACGCCGGACAGCGCGCCCGCGAAGGCCGCGAGCACGGCGTCGCCGGCGTCCTGACCGTGGGCGTTGTTGAAAGCGCGAAAACCCGCGAGGTCGATGAACCCCAGCTCGGTCTCGGACGCGGCCAGCGACGGCAGCGACGCGAACAAGCGCGCCAGCAAGTCGAACCAGGCGTAGAACGGCAAGCGCGTCTTGTGATCGCGATTGGCGGCCGGCAGGTGCGGCCAGCGAAAGCGCGCCGCGAACGGACGACCCGCCAGCGCCAGCGCGTCGGCGACGGCGGCGGTGAGCCAGGGAACCTCGGGCCCGTAGCAGCACCAGGTGCCGTCGTCCTTCTGCTGCGCGCTCAAGAACGCGACGGTGGGCGCCGGATCGAAGGATGGGTCGATCTGAAGCAGCAGCTCGAACGCCACCAGCGTCGTGAGAAGGTCGTCGGGACCACCGGCGTCCCCCCAGCCCCCGCCCGCCCGCCGCTCACCCGCGACGAACGCGGCCAGCGGCGCGATCAGCGGCAGGTCCTCGCCGATGGCGAGCAGCGCGCACGCGAGCTGCGCGCTGGCCGACGCCTGCGGCGCTTCGTGGAAAGGGAAACGCGTCCCGCGAACGATCCCGCCTTCTTCGTGTGCGGTCGCCGCGTAACAGGTCGCGATGGCAAGGGCCAGCGGGTACAGCCGTTCGAACAGCAGCGGCCGGCGCACCAGGCACCAGAGCGCGAACGTGTCGGACCACGCGTGGGCGCCCTTCACGAACGTCGCGAATTCGCGGCGCATGACCGGCTCGGCCTCGGCCAGGCGCTCGCGCGCGCGTCCCGCCAGCTCGGCGTCGGGCGCCGCTTGCAACTCCGCCAGCAGCTCCCCGCAGTCGGTCACGATGGCGGGGATCGACAGGCGCGACTCGAACTCGAAGGGATCGCCCATCACGGCGCGTTCTGCGGGGCGCCAGGGCGTCCATGACGCCGGCGGTCCCGCCCAGCGCGGCAGGTCGACGTGCTGGTGGGTCAGCACCCAGCGATAACGGAGCGCGCCTATCGCGCTACCGGGATGCGCCTCGTCCCATTGCGACAGCAGCGGACGAACGTCGACGGCCGCGCCGCGCGCACGCCGTGCGCGCAGGATCGTCGCCGTGAACGGTTCCATCGGCGTGACATCGAACAGCGAACCCAGCAGGGCCCGATTTGCGCGCTCCAGCGCCGACACCAGACGGCCATCGTATCAGGATGGGCGCAGGACGTGGCGTGGCCCGAGCGCGCGCTCGAGGACCGCGAGAACCAGCTTGGTGAGCTGCTCGTTGTTCAGGCCGGCGCCGCGCGATCAACCGCTACGGGGGATCTCGACGGTGAACGTCGAGCCGACGTCGGGCTCGCTGCGCAGGGTGATCGTCCCGCCCATCGCCTCGACGAGCTGCCGCGAGATCCACAGGCCCAGCCCGAGGCCCGCGTAGTTCGCCGCCGGCGCGGCGCGTTCGTAGCGCTGGAAAACGCGGGCCTGGTGCTCGGGCGCGATCCCGATGCCCTGATCCTGCACCCAGAAGCGGGCGGTCTGTCCGACGCTGACCGCGCCGATCGCGATCGGCCGCCCGCGCCCGTAACGGATCGCGTTCGTCAGCAGGTTGCTGAGCACCTGGTCGATGCGCGAGACATCGAAGTTGCCCCAGATCGGGCCGTGTCGCTCGAAGCGAAGCGTCGAGCCGGTCCGAAGCACCTCCTCGCCGAACCGTTCCGCCACCGATCGGATCACCTCGACGAGATCCGCCAGCTGCCGCGCCACCTGAACCTTGCCGGACGTGATCCGCGAAACGTCGATCAACGTCGCGACCAGCGCCGCCAGGCGGTCGACCTGCCGGCGCGTGACGTCCAGCCGCCGCGACATCTTTTCGGGCACGGGCACCGGCGGCGACTGGTCGTGGACCATGCGCGACAGGCCGTCGATCTGCAGCGTCAACGTCGTGATGGGCGTTCGCAGCTCGTGCGACGCGACGGAAAGGAATTCGTCGCGGGCGCGCACCGCCTCGCGCAGGTCCTCCAGCAACGTCAGCTGCCGCTGCTGCGCGTACTGCAGATCCTCATGGAGCATCAGCAGCCCGGCGAGGATTTGCTGGACGCTGGGATCGGCCTCCGCCGCGATGCTGGCGTCGGTGATCGAGCACTTGCCGCTCCCGATCTCGGCGATGTGCTCGAGCACGAGGTCGACCACACGAGCGTCATCGGAGGGCACGCCGGCACGCCTCCAACGCATCGTCGATCGACCGGTGAAAACTGACCGACCGAAACCCGATCGCGAACGCGGCCAGCTGGGCGACGGCGCGCATGACAGGGTTCGTGTCGACGACGACGCTCACGTGCGCCAGCCGCGGGTTGATGCGCGCGACGCGCTGCCTCAAGCGCTCGCGTGCGGCCGCGCCCGGCCGCTTGACCCCGCTCAGGTCGACGACGTAGGCGAACCGATCCAGCCCGGCCGCCAGCTCCTCCAAACGATCGAAGAACACATCCAGCGTGAACGGCGTCTGGATCGGAACCTCCACCATCATGAAGAGGCGATCCTCGACCTGCCAGATTCGCTTCAGGAGGTCGAGACGCTCCTCGGGTGATGCTTCGGGTCCGTATGGCCGGGCTTCGATGGTCATGCCTCGCAACCCCATTTGCGAGCGCGATCCTGCCGCCCACTTAATTCAACCTGTGGGTCGCTGCTCCGTCCCGCAAGTTCAGGCTTGGATTTGCCGGACGATGGTCGGGTCTTTGATCTCGCGATCGGCCGCGAGCAGGAACGCCTTGCTCAGGATGACAGCCAGCGTCCCGTCGCCCTTGAACGGCAGCGTCACGCGCTCGCCGCGCTTCGCCGCGTCGGGAACGATGCAGAGGTAGCGGCTGCCCGGCTCGATCATGATGTTGGCGCTGCCGAGGTGGATCCGATACGTGGCGAGATCGCCGCGCACGACAAGGTGGCGCTCGTCGAACGAACAGCGATCGCGGATCTTCAACTTCGGCACGATCGATTCGAGGACGGCGCGGCGGGTCTGCGCCGACGCAGACAGCTCGCCGAACGCGAACGCGTGCCAGTAGGCGTTGAAGGCGCCCCGCTCGCCCCGGTCGTGCCAGGTCGGATCGGTGCCGATGCTCGCGACGCTGACGAACAGATCGACGTCGCGCATAGCCTCCGAGAAGATCAGCGGCGGGATCTGCGCCACCGGCATGGGGTCGCCGCCCGCCGTGAAACGCACCTGGTCGGTGGCGACGTGCAGGTAGATGCCGGAGCCCGACATCGGTGCGTCGCGATCTTCCGGCGCCTCGGTCCACAGCTCGACGATCAGGTCCGTGCCGGGGATGCGCAGGAATGGGTTGTTCGCCGAATCGAAGCCGCCCTGCAGGCTGTACGTCCAGCCGCGATCCCGGCACAGCGCCGCCAGCTGGTGCTGGCGAAGGACGTGGCCAGCGAAGCGGTTCGAGTACGTCGCGGTCACCAGCTCGGCGTCCGTCACGACGTAGATCTCGCGGTGCGCTTGCTTGAACGGCTGAGTGAGCTCGCGGCTCTCGAGCAGCCGGCGCCAACCCAGCGTCTCGTCGACGCTCGCGCGCAGAGGATGAAAGAGGCGCACGCGGGCGTCGGCGGGAACGTCGGCGGGCGCGCCGCGCGCGTCGACAGGCTTCCCATCCAGCATCATCACACCTGTCGTCGCGCCGCCCGCGGTGACCGTCCAGACGAGCCGCCGCGCTATGTCGCCGACCAGCGGGTGTTCGAGGTATCGCGTCCGCCACTGCTCGACGGTCAGCTCACGGCCGCCGATCATCAGGTTCTCGAGCCGCAGCCGCTGCGCGGGCAGCACCTGGCCGATCTCCTTCACGGTGCGGCGCAGCTCGGTCAGCGCGGGCGCGTGATCCGCCTTGACCGACGCGGGGACCGACTTGAACACCTTCCGGTTTTCGCCCCGGAACGTGAGCGTCGCCTCGTCGTCGTCGATCGCGATCTCGGCGGTCACGTCTCCCAGCTGCCTGCGGGCGACGCCGTGGGCGTCGAGATCGTACGTCGGGACCGACATCTCCTCGATCTCGTCGGGCGTGACGCCGGCGCGCGTGGCGGCCTCGGCCATCGCCCGTTCGACCAGCCGGCGCGCGGTCGCGTACTTCACCAGCAGGCGCAGCCGCCCGAGCTGCGTGACGGCGGCCGGCCCGGCCAGCGAGGACAGCGCGTTGATACCGGCGTTACCGACGCGCGCCGAGACGGCGCCGATGTTCGGGATCTTGCGCAGGCTCGCCGCGGCCATCGTCGCCATCGCGGGCGCGAGCGCGGCGTCGCCCACCGCCGCCGCTGCGAACAGCATCCCCTTGATCAGGTCGGCGTCGCGATCCGCCGCCGGCGTCGCCGCCGGCTCACCCGGGCATGGTCCCATCTCGAGCCAGGCCCGCAGACGCGCCGAGGCCTCCTCGCGACCGAGCGCGATCAGCAGCGGTCCGAGCTGCTTCACCCAGCGCGCCGTCGGCTTCGCGGCGGTGGCCGCGAGGCCGTGCACGAACAACGCGTGCCACGCGGCGCGCGTCTCCGCCGTCGTGTTCGCGTCCGCGAGATCGGCGGCGACGCGCTTGCCGAACGGCCCCGTGCCGGCGAGCGTGAGCGGGCTGGCGCCGTTGAGCGCGACGTCGATGCGCTCCCCCAGGCGTCTGTTCTCCGCGGTCCCGTCGCGGAGCACGTCGCGCAGTTTCTCGACGGCGCGCACCAGCGGCGCCGGGCGTTCGGTGGCCAGCATCGCCTCCGCGCTCGCGACGAGCGCGCCCACCGACATCCAGCCACCGTACCCCTGGAGGAGGGCGACGGCGTCCTCCACGGCCGAGGTCAGCTGTTCCACCGAAAACGCGAGCCGTTTCCGCTGCA
>DATMZL010000828.1:0-3049 GCA_035607075.1 Polyangia bacterium | reverse complement strand
TGAATATGCAGAAGGTGCTGTCGGAGCCGGCCGGTTCGATACGTCTCTTCGTTCCTGCCTCGTAAAAGAAGCAGCCGCCGGTGCCTCCCGGATCTTCCACGCTGCCCGCGATCTGGCCGGAGTCGTTGATCTTGCGCGCGCTGCTTCCGGGGGTACCGAGCGTGCCCAGGTCGGTCATCGCGCCTCCTTCGTAAAGGAAGGCGTGCACCAGGCCGTTCGAGAGCGTCACATCTCCGACGATTTGACCGCTTTCGTTGATGTCGCGCGCCTCGCACTGGTGCCCCCCGAAGCCGCCGAGGTCGACGATGTTTCCGCCGTCCCACAGGACGCAGCGCTTCACGTTGCCCGTGGCGGAGATCCCAACGACCTGGTTGCGCTCATTGAGCGCCGACGCCCGGCTCAGCGTGTGACCAGCCAGCGCACCGAGATCGATCATCTGGTAGGTCGGCGTCCCGAGAGCGGACCGAACGACGATCGTCGCCTGGTCGGATGCGCGCGGACCTACGCAACCCGCGCCGACGACCAGCAAGACGATTCCCAGCGGACGGTTCATCGGGTTCCCTTGATCGAGACGTTGACCTGGTGAGTGACCGCGTCGCCGAGGTCGGCGCGGAGCGACCAGGTGCCGGTCGGCATCGACTTCGCGGAGAGGTTGAAGATGTACTGGCGGGACGCAGGGTCGTAGCGGAAGACATTGCCGCTATCTGCAGCGCTCGTTGACGCGGCCTCGAGCTCGGTGCCGCTGACGCCGCCCGAGATCTTGGCGACGAGGAGGTGCGCCGTGAGATCGGTGATGAGCGCACTCGCGCCGGTCAGCTTGAACTTCACCGGTATCGTGCCGCCCTTGAAGATCGAGCTCGCGTCAGGATTGATCGGCGGCAAGAAGAACGTGCCGTCGGTGGGCGCCTGGACCTGCACCCACACAGTGAACGTGCCCTCGGTCGCGAGGTGATCGGAATCGATCACCTTGCAGGTCACTGTCGTCTGGCCGAGCGGGAACTTGCTGCCCGACGCCGGCAGGCAGGTCGGGACCAGCGGTCCGTCCTTCGTATCGGTCGCGGTCGCCGTGTAGGTGACGACAGCGCCGGCAGCGCTGGTCGCGGGGGCCGAAATCAGTCCGGGCAACTGCATGGTCGGAAGCTGATCGACGCCGCTCGGAATCATCAGCGCGAACGGCGACAACGAGCTGGTGTTCGCGCAAATGCGGTTGGTCTTAGGGTTGAGCGACGTCGTCGGAAGGTAGGCCCAGCCCGCGAGATCAGGATTGCAGGTGGTCGGCGTGATCTGGGCGTTTGAATTTCCGTGCCGAAGCTGTAACGAGCTTTCCATCGGCGCCACCTCCGCGGGGTCTGTGCCGCCGAACCAGCTCTGCGGATAGGTGATGCACACCTCGACATCGAACGTGCCATCGAGCGCTGGCTGGGCGTCGAGATCCCAGTAGTTCGCGGCGGGATCGATCGACGGTGGGAAGGTGAAGCCCGTCGCTGGCGGGCATCCGGTGGCCCGCTTGACCGAGATGGTGCCGGGCCACGGCTCAGTGAATTGCACCGTGATGGTGGCGGGCGGATTTGCACCGTCGCTCAACGTGAACTGGAACGTGCCTGGATCCTGCGTAACGCAGCCCTGGTCCTGCCAATCCGTATGCTCAGCACACGTCAGGTTGCCGCCGCAGGTGATCGTCTCTTCCCGCGAAAAGCACTGGTCGTTCGTCGGCCGCGTGTAACAGGTCGTCGCAGACGGAGCCGGGGTATTCGCCGGACAGTCGGGACCGCCCGCGCAGAAGCCGCCCAGATCGCAGACGGGGTCGTTGCTCTCGCGGCACTTGTGGGTCGAGCCGAGCAGGGTGCAGGCGCCGTCGACAGAGGCGCCCTTATCGGCCGAGCACACCTGACAGTCGTTGTCGTCGCCGTCGCCGTCGCCGCACGCGCTCTCGCAGCAGACGCCGTCGATGCAGAACGCTTCCGGCACGCAATCCGACGGCGTCGTGCACCGGGCGCCGATCGGCGCCGCGCTAGCGCCGCCCGGGAGAAGCAGCACGAACGTCTGCGCCGTTCCGCAGACGATGTTGTTGGTGGTGTCGACGGGTCTCGACGGCGTCAGAGCGGTCCACCCCGCGCTGACCGGGTCGCAAACACCCGACACGAGTGGGGACGAAAACGAGTGGAGGATCTGCAGGCTCGCCTCGGCAGCGCTCTCGGGGCCGAACCAAGCTTGGTCGTACGTGAGGCAGACCTCGGTATCGCCGTTAGGCGTCGGATCGACCGCGACGTTCCAGTAGTGCGGCAATCCGTTTACGGTTGCACCCGGTGGGTCGAGGATGAAGCCACCGGGGGCGGGACAGCCGATGCCGCCGCTCGCCGCTACCTCGCCCGTGAAGGCCGTCTCGAATCCCACAGTCACGCGTCCGGCGCCATTCGGAAGGAGCGGCGAGGTCAGCAGCGTGACCTGGCTGCCCGACGAAAGCGCGGCGCAAGTGACCGGGGCGAAACCCGAGCTGAACATGGGCCCCGGGTTGTAGGCACACAGACGGGAGCAAACGCCGTGTACACAGAACCCGGAGGCGCAGTCGTCACCGTCCACGCAAGCAGCGGCAATCGCGCCGAGGCCGGTCACGGAGAGGAAGAGATCGGCGCTGCCGCCGCCGAAGTTCGTAACGCCGACGCCAAAGGGTGGGGCAGCCGTCAGCGTCGCCGGGTTTCCGACCGTAAACGCCGGCGCGTAGGGTTGAAGCGTATCGGATCGCCAGGTGCCCGCTGCGTCGACGGCGTTGACCGTCGTCTCGATCCACGGCTGGCCCACGAACGAAATGTCGCCCACGAGCGCAGAGTGTCCGGCGAGGACGGTCTTCCCTCCGCTCAGGACCATCGCCACCTCACTGGTGCCACCCTCCGTGAAGGCTGGCGTTCCGTGCGTCCACGCCACGTGGCCCAGCACCGCGCCCGAAGTGTCGTAGCGGGACAAGAAGAAACCGGGCACCCCGTTGCCGTCGTCGACGCCGGACACGAGCAGCGTACCGTCGGTGTCCATCGCCACGCTCCCGGCCGTTCCC
>DATMZL010001159.1:0-2871 GCA_035607075.1 Polyangia bacterium | reverse complement strand
CATCGGGTCGCTCCTTTTACTCCCACCCGACGGCGCGCTTGCGCCAGACGTAGGCCAGGGCGACGATCAGGATCCCCATGAACACGAGGATCTCGCCCAGGCCGAAGAACGACAGGCCAGAGCCACAGACGCCGGCCTCCAGCGCGCCCGAGCAGGAGAGCTCGCGGTAGCGGATGGCCCACGGGTAAAGGAATGCCGTTTCGATGTCGAACACCAGGAACACGATCGCGACCTGGTAGAACTTCACCTCGAAGCGGGCGCGCGGGCTGCCGATGACGTCGGAGCCGCACTCGTAGGGCACGTCCTTGGCTTTGTTGAAGCGTCGGGGGCCGATGTATTTGGCCAGGGCGGTCAGCGCCAGAGCGAACCCGACCCCGACCAGGATCATCAGCGCGGTGGCGAGGTAGTTTGATTCCATGGTTGCCGTCGGAAGTTGGTCCTGGACGGCCTCGCGATTTATAGATGTACCCGCATTTCGAGTCAACGATGTCGATGAGCCCGAGGCCAGAGGTTTCGTTGACTTACACCGCGAGGGTTTCTATACCTAGACGGCGAATGCGCCCCGCCAACCTGCGCCTGGTGATCGCGCGCGCTGCCGCCCTCGGGGCCGCGCTCGTCGGCTGCTGGTCGCTGGCCGCGTGCGCGAAGACGCCGGCCGCTGTTCACCAGGCCGAGGCGGCCGCGTCGCCGCCGAAGGGGGGCGACGCGGGCAACCTGCCGCCCGAGGTCAAGCCGCTCTACGACAAGCTGGATGACCTCGGCAAGAAGGTGTTCAACCGCGTCTCGACCAGCGAGTCTTCGGTCTGCGGCGACGCGCAGAGCCTCATCAAGTCGTGGCCGTCCTGCCGCCGATCGGTCGCGGCGCTTCGCTATGTCGCCAAGCTGATCGAGAACGGGTACACCGACTCGGAGATCTCGGAGCGGCTCGCGAAGCGATACCGCCCCGTCACCCCGAAGAAGATCGACGTCGCCGATGCGCCTATGAAAGGCAACCCGTCCGCGAAGATCACGCTGATCGAGTTCGCCGACTACGAGTGCCCGCACTGCAAGCGGTTCCAGCCCGTGCTGCATCAGATCATGGACGAGTTCCGCAGCGACGTGAAGCTGTACTTCAAGCACTACCCGCTGCCCCAGCACACCAACGCGCGGCTCGCCGCCGAGGCGGCGGTGGCGGCGCAGAAGCAGGGCAAGTTCTGGCAGTACCAGGACAAGCTCTGGGAGAAGTCGGACGAGCTGACGCCCGCGGAGATCGAGAAGGCCGCGAAAGAGGTCGGGCTCGACGTCACGAAGTTCCGGCAGGATGTGGCGTCGGAGCCGGTCAAGGCGCGCGTGCAGAAGGACCGCGCCGACGGCGCCGCCGCGGGCATCGAGGCGACGCCCACGCTCTACATCAATGGTCGCGAGTACACCGACGGACGCGACACGGACAGCCTGCGCGAATGGATCAAGGACGCCATAGCCGGCTGATCGCGGCGCTTGCCGTCGTGCTGCTGGCGTCCTGCGCGACCGCGGGCGGTGGCGGCTCGAGCTCGAGCGCGAGCGAGACCGGCCACCAGGTCGGCGCGGCCGTGCCCGAGATCAAGGTCGATTCGCTCGCCGGCAAGACGATCGACGTCGCGTCGTACCGCGGGCGCGTGTTGCTGCTGGACGTGTGGGCGTCGTGGTGCGGGCCCTGCAAGCAAGAGCTCCCGATGCTCGACGCGATGGCGCGTCGTCTGAAGGCGCAAGGGATCGACGTGCTCGCCGTGTCGGTCGATCAGGATCGCGCCAACGTCGACAAGTTCCTGAAGGGCCACGGCCGCTGGTCGCTGACGATCGCCCACGATCCGGCGGGCGCGATCGCCGAGCGCCTGCAACCCGACAAGATGCCAACGTCGTACGTGATCGATCGCTCCGGGATCGTGCGTTACGTCAACGCGGGCTTCGTCCCCGACGACGCCGCGGTGATCGAGAAGCGGCTGCTCGAAGTCGCCGGGCAGTAGCCGCCCAGCGACGGTCGGAAACCGTTAAAGATCCGCTGATTACCTGCCGATTCAGACTCGGGGGGTCTACCAGTCTGTCATGGGCGCTGCCGCCGCACTCGCGCTGATTTCGCCCGGCACCAAGCTGGGAAAGTACCGGGTGCTCCACCGGATCGCCTTCGGCGGTATGGCGGAGATCTACCTGGCGCGCGCGTCCGGGATCCAGGGCTTCGAGAAGTACGTCGTCCTCAAGCGGATCCTTCCGCAGTTCGCCCAGAACCACGAGCTAATCCGGATGTTCCTGCAGGAGGCGCGGCTCGCGGCGATCCTCGATCACGCCAACATCGCCCAGGTCCACGACATCGGCGAGGAGGGAGGCGCCTTCTTCTTCACGATGGAGTATCTGCACGGTGAAGACGTCCGCGTGATCCGGAAGCGGCTCGCCGACCGCAGCGAGCGCATCCCGCTCCAGCACGCCGTTCACGTCGTCATCGACGCCGCCGCCGGGCTGCACTTCGCGCACGAGAAGAAGGGTCCCGACGGAGCGTCGCTGGGCATCGTGCATCGCGACCTGTCGCCGTCGAACATCGTCGTGACCTACGCGGGGGGCGTGAAGGTGGTCGACTTCGGCGTCGCGAAGATCGCGACCGACGCCGAGCTGTCCGGCCGGCATTCGCTGAAGGGCAAGCTCGCGTACATGTCGCCGGAACAGGTCACGCAGGGCGGGGTGGACCGGCGGAGCGACGTGTTCGCGCTGGGGATCGTTCTCTTCGAGCTGACCGTGGGCCGCCGGCTCTTCAAGGCAGCGGGCGACGTCGAGACGTTGCGCGCGGTGCTGGAGGCGCCCGTCCCGCGGCCCTCCGAGATCGTCGCCGACTACCCGGCCGATCTGGAGCGCATCGTCCTCAAG
>DATMZL010001267.1:0-8604 GCA_035607075.1 Polyangia bacterium | reverse complement strand
CGCAGCGGCAACGCCTCCAGATCGCCGAGCACGCGGCCGACGCGGCCGTCGCGCAGCGACCCGAGTCCAGTCTCGCTGCCGTCGACGTCGAGCGCGGTCACGCGACACGACGCCGCCAGGCGCCGCGCCATCCACCCATTCCCCGCGCCGAGATCAAGGACGCGAACGGCGCCCGCGCTGGATGCGCGCAGCAGGCGAAGGCCCGCGCGAATGATCAGGTAGTGAAGGGCGCGCAACCGCCAGGCGGCGCTGTTGTGCCCGGTGACGTCACGGAAGGGGAGGCGGCGCGCGTAGTCGGGATCCGTCGACGCGTACCCCTCGCGCACGCGGACGCGCTGATAGTCCGCGACGAAGCTGCGCAGGGAAGGAGGCCGGTCGGGCATCTGCGTTCGCGTAATCGTAGACATTTGTCGGCCCGCGTACAGCGTGCCGAGCGGCGCTATCATCACGGCCTCATGGCGGTCGCTTCGCAACCGGTGCGCGTTGCCGTCGCGAGCTGCTCCTTCGACGCGGATCTCGTGGATCCCGAGGCGCTGCTCGAGCGGTATCACGCGATGACAGGCTGGGCCGAGGCGGTGGCCGGCGCCGGGGCCGACGCTGTGACGGTCGTCCAGCGGTTCGGCCGGGACGCCGTCCTTCGTCGCAGGGCGGTGGAATACCGCTTTGTTGCGGACGGCGCGGACGGCGCACCGCCGGGCCACTTCGTGGGCGCGCGCGTCGCCAGGGTGATCGGCGGTCTCGGTCCCGACGTCGTCCACGTCGACGGGCTGGTTTTCCCTGCGGTGGTGGGATGCCTGCGCCTGCGGTTGCCCCGGCGCACGGCGATCGTCGTCCAGGACCATGGTGGCGTGCGCTTGCCATGGCGCGGCCTCGGTCGAACCGCAAATCGGCTTCTCTACGGCCTGGGCCTGGGGACCGCGGACGGATTCTTTTTCACGGCGGACGCCCAGGCCCAGCCCTGGCGCGAAGCGGGCGTGATCCGCGAGCGGCACGCGGTGTACGAGGTGCCCGAGAGCAGCACCGACATGGCGTCGTGGCCGGCGGCGGCGGCGGATGGCGCGTTGCCGGGCGATCCGGCGATCCTCTGGGTGGCGCGGCTCGACGACAACAAGGATCCGCTGACGATCCTCGACGGGTTCGCGGGTGCGGCGGCGGCGCTGCCGCGCGCGACGCTGACGCTGGTCTACGGCGACGACGTGCTGTTGCCCGCCGTGCAGACCTGGATCGACGCGCGGCCGGAGCTGAAAGCGCGCATCCATCTCCGGGGCCGCGTCGCTCGGGCGGCGCTGCCCGCCTGCTATCGATCGGCTGACCTCTTCGTCATCGGCAGCCACCGGGAGGTCGCGTGCTTCGCGCTCATCGAAGCGCTGTCTTTCGGCGTGACGCCGGTGGTGACGGATATCCCGGCGTTCCGGGCGATCACCGCCGGCGGTCGCATCGGCGCGCTGTTTCCTCCGGGCGATACCCGAACGCTTGCGCGCGCCATCGAGACCGCCGGCAACGGCGATCGTGCTGCGCGCCGTGCGTCGGTGCGCGCGCACTTCGAGCGCGAGCTCAGCTGGGCCGCGGTTGGGCGGCGCGCGCTCGATGCATATCGATCCGCCGCAGCGGCGCGGCGGTCCTATTATGGGCGCCGTGGACGCCGACGTTGATGGAGAGCGCACATTCTCCGCCGCGGAGATGACAGGCTTGTGGGACGGTTTCTGGAAGGGCGGCTACTACGAGGGCGATCCGCTGGACCCCTTCGGCGAGAGCAGCTACGCGCAGATGGGTTTCGTCTCCGTGCTTCACGCCGTCTATCAGGTCTGCATCAAGCCGTACGTCACGTCCGAGACGAACGTCCTCGAGATCGGGCCGGGCCGGGGCGCGTGGACCAAGACCATGCTGGCCGCGAAGGAGATCTGGTGCGTCGACGTGAACACGCCCGAGCACAACAACTTCTGGCAGCACGTCGGCGAAGCGAACCGCGACAAGGTTCGCTACCTGCGCGTTCGCGACTTCTCGTGCAGCGATCTCCCGGACGATCACTTCGACGTGCTGTTCTCGTTCGGCACCTTCTGTCACATCCCGGTGGAGGGACAGCGCGACTACCTGCGAAACCTTCTCGGCAAGATGCGGAAAGGCGGCGTCGCGACGATCATGGTGGCCGACTTCGACAAGTACAACGCCGCGGTTCGCGCCTACGGGAACCTGTCCGTGTCGTTCCGGCGCTACCCGGCCGCGCTGAAGTTTGGCCGCAAGCTGTTCGACGCGGGTCGGGCGCTGCGCGACGTCGTCTATCTGCTGGCGCGGCGGCGGCCGCCCGGCGTGCTGTTCGATCCGATGCGGCTGCGAGACGAAGCCGTCGTCGAACGATCGCAGGGCGCCTGGTTCCACGCGGGGACGGATCGGACGTGCCGGTTCGCGCAGTCCGTCGGCTGGGAGGTCGTCAGCCCTGACGTCGGGCTGTGCGTCCGCGATCCGCTGATCATGTTGCGCCGAGGGGCATAGGCCCGCTCGATGCGCGTCGGGCTGATCGTTCGCGGAGGCGTCGAGAAAGGCACCGAAGATCGCAGCGCGGCGCCGATCTTCGTCGAGCTGATCCGGCGGCTCGCGGCCGCCACGCAACTACAGATCTTCTCGCTGCACGGACCGAACAACGTCACGATCGCGTCGCTGCTTCGATCGACGCCGGCCGTTCACCGCTTCGCCGGCGCCGAGGTCTTTCAGCTGGGGACGGCACCGGCGCCGCGGCTTCGCCTGCCGGTGGACGTGCTTCGTGTGCTCGCGGCGGTGCGCGTCGCGAGCGCGCGATCGGGGCGGCCGCAGGTGCTCCACGGGATCGGCTTGTCACCCGGCATCGTCGCGACGGCCCTGGGTCGCCTGCTCCGGATTCCGTCGGTGGTGAGCCTGATCGGCGGCGAGCTGACCAGCTTGCCCGAGATCGGGTACGGCGATCTGCGAACCGCCAAGGGCCGCGCGATCATGCGCGCGCTGCTGCGCGGCGCCGGGACGATCACGGTCGCGTCGCAGTTCATGCAGAGACGCGTCGAGGGGCAGGGCGGGCACGCGCGACGACTCCCGTTCGGCGTGGACGCGGGCCGCTTGCGCGCGCCTGTCGATCGCCCGGAGGGGCCGCCGTTTCGCCTGCTGCACGTGGGGACGCTGTGCGCCCTGAAGGATCAGCTCACGCTGGTGAGGGCGGTGCGCGCGCTTGTCGACGACGGGACGGACGTGACGCTGGACATCGTCGGATTCGACGACTGGGCGGGGCGCGTTCAGCTCGAGTCGGCTGGGTTGGGTCTGAGTGCCCGCATCGCGTTCCACGGTTGGAAGGAGCGGGACGACCTGATGACGCTCCACCGACGGGCGCACGCGTTCGTGATGACGTCGCTGGACGATGTCGCGCCGGCGGCCGTCCTCGAGGCGGCGGCGGCGGGCCTGCCGATCGTCGGGACGGACGTCGGGTTCATCGCCGACTGGGCGCCCGAGATGGCGGTGGCGACGCCGATCGGTGACGTGCGCGCGCTGGCGGCGGCGCTGCGAAAGCTCCTCGGCAACCGCGCGGATCGCGAGCGCCTGGCGACGAACGCCCAGGCATGGGTGATCCGTCACGCCGGACTCGACGCGAACGACGCCTTCGTCGGCCTGTATCGCGAGCTCGCCGGCGACTGAGTCACGCCGGGTGGAGGCGTTCCAGATCGAGCACGAAGAAGCGCCCGCGCGACATTGCCGCCGGGACCGCGCCGACGATCGGTTCGATCCGTCCGATGACGTCGAGCACCGGCGCAGGCAGATGCGTCTCCAGCGATCCGCTGACCAGGAGGCCGAGCGCATAGCCTCCCCGCCGCTCGAAGTGCTTCGCGAAGAAGCGCTCGTACACGCGATCGGGCGCGATGTTCAGATGCGGCACGGACGTGCCGCCCAGCTCGACCGCTCTCACGGCCGACGCGTCGCCGCCCTGGCAGTGAAAGCCCAGCAGGCGGCGGCGGGCGGGCTGACCGTAGGCTGTCGACAGCATGTGGCAGACGAGGCGGCCTCCGGGCCGCAGCAGGCGCGCCGCCTGGGGCGCGAACGCGGCCAGGTCGACGGTGTTCAGCGCCGCGAACGACGAGATGACGCCGTCGTAGGGACCGGTCAGCTGGCGCGCGACGTCGTCGATGTTGCCGCACCTCACCTCGACGTCGAGGGCCGGCGTCGCCTGCGCCAGCTTGGCGCGGAGTCGGGCGAGCATCTCGGCAGAGGCGTCGATCGCCGTGACGCGAACGCCTCTGGTCGCCAAATGAATTGCGTCGCTGCCGGTGCCGCAACCCACATCGAGGATCCTGTCGCCGGGGCGGAAAAGCCGATCGAAGTGCCGCCACAGCGCCCGGCGGATCCAGGCGGCCGGCTCCAGCTGGCGGTCGTAGTCCGCGGCGACGGCGTCGTAGGCCGCCGCGATGCGCTCGCCGTTCGTCATTTCGACCGCCTCCGCAATGCTAGCCTTGAACCCGCTTGCTGTCGCCCGCAAATCTCCGCGCGAACCTCCTCGTGAAGCTGGGCGAGCGTACGGGGAAGACGCATGCGTTGCCGCTGGTGCTGTACGCGCCGACCGCGCGTTGCAATTCGCGCTGCGTGTCCTGCGACTGGTGGAAGGCGGACGGCGCGCGCGATCTATCGCTGTCCGAGATCGACACGCTCGCCGCCGACTTAGCGCGTGCCGGTACGCGTGTCGTGGTGTTCACGGGCGGCGAGCCGCTGTACCGCCCCGATGTGATGGCAGTGGCCGATCTTTTTCGCGCGAAGGGCATCGCCCTGCAGTTGCTCACGAGCGGACTGGCGCTGGGCCGGTTCGCGGACGACGTCGCCGCGCGCTTCCAGGCGGTGACCGTGTCGCTCGACGGGCACACGCCCGAGCTGTATCGGGCGATCCGCGGTGTCGACGGGTTGGAGGCGGTCGTCGCCGGCGTGCGCAAGCTGCGCGCCCGCGCGCCGGCGGTCGCCGTGTCGGCCCGCGCGACGCTGCATCGCCACAATTTTCGCTTCCTGCCGGACCTGATCGCGAAGTCGCGCGACATGCAGCTGGACCAGATCTCGTTCCTGGCCGCGGACGTCAGCTCGGACGCCTTCAACCGCGGCCCCGGGCTTCCACAGGTCGATGCGGACGGACCAGGGAGGCTTCTGCTCACGGCCGACGAGGCCGACGAACTCGACGCGATCGTCGAAGCGACGATCCGGACGAATGGCGACGCGCTCGCGAGGCAGGAGATCGCGCCCGACGCTCAGGGCCTGCGGCGGCTCGTCCGCTACTACCGCGCGCATCTCGGGCAGGGCCGCTTCGTCGCGCCGCCGTGCAACGCGCCCTGGGCGAGCCTGTTCATCGAAGCGCACGGCGACGTCCGGCCCTGCTTCTTCCATCCGGCCGTCGGCAACCTGCGCGACCGTGCGCTCGGCGACCTGCTGGCCGAGGCGATGCCCGCGTTCCGCGCCGGCCTCGACGTCACGACGAACCCGGTATGCACCCGCTGCGTCTGCTCGCTGAAGGTCGGCCTGCGAACGAAGCTGTGGTGAAGCTTCCGAAGGGTCACGCACGCTCGTAGACGAGCAGCACGTGATCGCCCATGCGGCGCAGGCCGGGCAGGGCGCTGACGCGATCCTCGATCGCTCCCAGCGCGGCCAGCAGGCCGGGGACGCGCGCGAACGAGGGCCCGAAGCTCAGGGGCGGCAGGAACAGACCCAGGCTGCGCGCCTCGATGCGCCGGAAGCCAGCGCCCAGCGCGCGATCGAAGTCCGGCGCGCCGTAGTACTTCATCACGAACTGCTGCCCCTCGACGTCGCCGACCGCGGCGCGACGGAAGCGGCGCAGCGCCGCGCGTGGCTCGGCGCGCGCCATGAACAGCGCCACCTCCAGCGGGCAGATCTGAGGCAGCACGACCGCGATGAAGCGCCCGCCCCGCCGCAGCGCGCGCTCGAGCAGCAACCGCAGCGGCGCCAGCGACAGCTCGCAGTTCAGCGGCGCGAAGTTCGAGAACACGCCGTCGACGGCCTGGCCGCGCGCCGACCAGGTGTCGGCGACGGCCTCGACGCTGCCCCGTATGAATTCGATCTGGGCTTCAGCGCCGCGCCCGGCGGCCGCAGTCTTCGCGCGCGCGGTCGCGATCATCGCCGGCGACGGATCGCACGCGACGACGCGATGCCCGCGCTCGACGAGCGACAGCGCGTCCTCGCCGGTGCCACAACCGATCTCCAGCAGCGTCGCGGGCGTCGCGAAATGGCGGTCGACCGCGCTCATCACGCGCGCTCGCATCATCGCGATCAGCGGGTTCGCCGCCGCCGAGAACATGTCGTCGTAGCGCGACGCGATGGCGTCGAACGCGGACGCGCTCGCGGATATTCGTTGGTCCATCCCCATGCCGCTGCTCTGCCCGGACGCGTTGGTTCCTAGCGCATCTGCGCGTCTTCGACCATCGGGAAACCGCGGATTCTGTGCGATAGTCGGGACAGGGTGGGCGCCGATCCGGAAATTCTGACGGAGGTTCCGTTCTTCTCGCTGCTCGACGAGCAAGAGCGGGCGGCGCTGGCCGAGCGCGTCGACACAGTGAGCAAACCGGCCGGGACGACGCTGTTCAGCTACGGCGATCCGGGCGATTCGCTCTACATCGTGCGGGCGGGCGAGGTGGAGATCTTCTTCAAGAACGACACCGGCGAGCGCATCGTCCTCGAAACCGCCGGCAAGGGAGATTTCTTCGGCGAGATCTCGCTGCTGGACGGCGGACCGCGTACGGCGTCGGCGCGCGTGACGAAAGATCTGGAGGCGGTCGTCGTCGACCGCGCCGATCTGGAGAGCTTCCTGCGCGCGCGGCCGGCGGCGGCGATGGAGCTGCTGACGGCAGCGGGGCGGCGGCTCCGCGAGTCCGCGAAGCTGCTGCGTCGGACCGCCTCGCGCAACATCAACGATGAGACGGAGGACAAGCGCACCGCGGTCATGCGCGCGGCCGACTGGATCTCGGACTTTTCGGGCAGCCTGCCGTTTCTGTTCATCCACTGCGGGCTGTTCTTCGTCTGGATCATCCTGAATACGGGACCGCTCACGCGCACGCCGATCGGCGGCTGGGACGCGTTCCCGTACGGGTTGCTGACGATGTGCGTGTCGCTCGAGGCGATCATCCTGTCGGTGTTCGTGCTGCTCAGCCAGAACCGGCAGGTGGCGCGCGATCGCGTGCGCAACGACATCGAATACGAAGTGAACCTGAAGGCGGAGTTGGAGATCGCTCACCTGCACGAGAAGTTCGATCACCTGCATGCGGAGCTGCTCGACCGTCTGTCGACGCTGGAGAAGTCCGCGAAGATCCAGATCCAGAGTCACGCCCAGACCCAGAGCCGGGTCGGCTGAGAGGAGAGCATCAGTCCATGTCGATCCGCTTCGAACACGCCATCGACGTCGCCCGCGGGCCCGAGCAGATCTTCGCGATCCTCGACGATCTGTCGCAGACGCCGCGCTGGGTGTCGCGCTGCACAGGCATCGAGAAGCTTTCGCCGGGGCCGAACACGGTCGGCACGAAGGTCCGCTACGCGTACCGCGAGGGCGGCCGCACCGGGACGATGGACGGCGAGATCAAGGCGCGAACGCCGAACGAACGCCTCACCGTCGGCTACTCGGACAAGATGATGGAGGTCGTCGTCGACTTCCAGATGACGAAGAAGGACGGCGGCGCGCGCCTGGCCATACGATCGACATCAAGCCCAAGAGCCTGATGGCGAAGCTCTTCGCTCCGCTCGTCCGCCGCCAGCTCCCGCAGCAGACGATCACCGCGATGGAGACGCTGCGCGGGTTGGTCGAGGGCGCAGCCGGGACGTAGCCCGCGCGCGGTTCGGCTGGCCTCTTGTCGCCGTTCGGCCGACGACCAGATTTTGCTGTGGGGACAACATGCAAAATCCACTCAGCCATTTCGAAATCTACGCGGACAATCCGGATGGGCTGGCCCGGTTCTACACGAGTCTGTTCGACTGGAAGGTCGAGCAGATGCCCGGCAACGACAACTACCGGCTCGTGCAGACGGTGGACGTCGACAGCCAGCGGACGGCAAAGCAGCCGGGCGGGATCAACGGCGGGATCATGAAGCGGCCCGATCCGAAGGCGCCGCCCATCATCAACTATGTGTCCGTCGAATCACTCGACGGCGCCCTGGAACGCGCCGCCAAGCTCGGGGCGAAGGTGATGAAGGGGAAGGAGGTCGTCCCCGGAAGAGGCTGGTTCGCGATCCTGTCGGATCCCGAAGGGAATCCGTTCGCGCTCTGGCAGCCCGACAAAGCGGCCGCGTAGCCGCGCGCTTCGCGCGGCTACTTGATGAAGCTGACGTCGTCCACCCAGATCTCCCAATCGACAGGGGTGGGCGGCGTGGTGCTGTGGTCCGTGTTGACCTGGATGCGGATGCCGGTGATCTGGCTGACCGCGAGCGTGTTGCCGGGCGACTGGCGGCCGGGATTCGTGCGGTCCTGCTTCATGTCGGTGAAGAGGATCTCGAAGCGCTTCCAGGTGGTGTCGATCTGCGTGTTGATGAACTTCGGGAAGTCCTCCATCACACCCGTCATCGCCTCGCCCATGTAGCCGTAGCCGAACTTCACCAGGTACGGGCTGCAGTTCTT
>DATMZL010001255.1:0-18750 GCA_035607075.1 Polyangia bacterium | reverse complement strand
GTGTGCTGCCTCCGGCGAGCGCGGCCTTGCGCAGCGAGCCGGCGATCGTGGCCGGGCTCGCGCAGGCCGTGCTGGGCGCGCGGACGCGCGTGCGCTGGTCGTGGCTGGTCGAGGACTACGATCGCATCCGCGACGACATCGCGGCGGTCATCCCCGATTTCGACGACTTCAACGCGCGCGTGCGCGCGCCCGGCGGCTTCGTGCTGCCGAATCCGGTGCGCGACCTCCGCTTCCCGACGCCCAGCGGCCGCGCGCAGTTCACCGTGCACCCGGTTCCGGAGCACCGGCTCGAGCCCGGCCAGCTGCTGCTGACGACCGTCCGCAGCCACGACCAGTACAACACGACGATCTACGGCCAGGACGATCGCTACCGCGGCATCCAAGGCGGCCGGCGCGTCGTGTTCATGAACGCGGACGACATCCGCGACCTCGCGCTCGAGCCCGGCATGACCGTCGACCTCTTCAGCCATTTCCGCGGCGAGACGCGCACCGCCCCGCGCTTCGTCGTGGTCGCGTACGCGATCCCGCGCGGCTCCGCCGCCGCGTACTTCCCCGAGGCCAACCCGCTGGTGCCGCTGGGTCGGTTCGCGCCCGGTAGCCGCACGCCCGCCTCGAAGTCGATCGTCATCGAGGTCCGCCCGAGCGCGACCGTCTAAGGCTTCTTGAACGACAGGATCGCGCCGCGGTCGCCGACGGCCCACGTCAGGCCGCTGGCCGTCGTCCAGAGCGCGCGCAGGTGCAACGAGGTCCCGCTCGATCGGTCGATCCGCCGGTCCGCGGTGTAGTCGATCAGCGATCCCATCCCGCCCGCGATCCAGGCGCGTCCCTGCGCCGCCGCGACGTCGTAGTCGTAATAGTAGGTGTCGAGGGTGCTCAGCGTCTCGGGCCGCCGGATCACTTCGATCCAGCTGCCCTGCTCGTACCGATACACGCGCCCCGACGGGCACGACACCCATATCGGGCCGTTCGGCTCGACCCACGGATGCGGGATCGTGCCGCGATCGCCCCAGCGATCGTTTGCGCAATGAGGAGGCCGAGGCATCGCCGACCAGCGGTCGCCGTCGAACGCGAAGACGCCGCCGTCCATGTCGGCGGCGACGATCCGTTTCGCGCTTGCGCCGTGAACGGAACACAGCGTTCCTTTCGACGGCACGCCGCCGGGGAACGCGCGCCAAGCCTCGCCGTCCCAGCGAAGGATCGTGCCTTGCGTCCCGACCGCCCACGCGTCGCGCGCCGAGGCCGCCCACACACTGAACAGCATCGACTTCGTCGGCGCGGGCACCTTCGTCGCAGCGCCCTGCCCGGCGGCGTGCAGGATCGTTCCCGCGTCGCCGACCACCCACACATCGTCGGGGCCGCTGCCGCCGACACCGTAGAGGTTCAGGTTCACACCGCTTGCGACAGGCGCCCAGCCCGCGCAGTCACGCCGCAGGATCGTGCCGGCGGCGCCGACCGCCCACGCGTGGCACGCATCGAGCCCCCAGACATCCTCGAGCTGCGCGTCGCCCGCGGACGTCGTGATCAACTTCCAGCGCGCGCCGTCCCAGTGCAGCAGGCCCGCCGCGCCCGACGCCCAGACGTCGTTCGGTCCGCTGCCCCAGACGTGTTCAAGGTTGGCGCGCGTGCCGCCGTCGAACGCGCGCCAGCGCTTGCCGTCGAAGCGCAGGATCTGGCCCTGAACGCCGACGGCCCAGACGTCGTCATCGCTGGCGCCCCAGATCGCGTTGATGGTGGTCGACGGGTAGATATCGCTCGGCTGCCAGCTGGCGCCGACGCCCGATCCGAGCGGCACCCAGCGCTTGCCGTCCCAGCGGGAGACCTCCGAGTCGATGCCCCACTTCCTGAGCCAGACATCGGTGCTCCGGCTGCCGCCGAAGGCGCGACCGCGCGGCGGCGGCGGAATCTTGCCCCGAACGAGGCGCGTCCCGTCCCAGTGCCCGTCCCAGGGTGGCGGGTGGATCATCGTGCCGCCGGCGCTCGACGTCAGCGTGTCCCAGACGCAGCCGAGCTGTATGACGCCGGGCTTCTTCGGACCGAAGTTGCAGCGGGCAGTGACGCTCTCCTTCCAGGAAACGCCCGTCCAGCTCCAGACGGAGCCCGCGATGTCCGCGACCCAGACCTCGCCGCTGTCGCCGGCGCCGATCGCGACCAGGGGACCGGCGTGAACGCTTCGCTCGGCCCACGTCTTGCCGTCCCAATGAAGGACCGTGCCGCTGTCGCCCGCGACCCAGACGTCGTTCGTGTCGCGGCCCCAGATCGCGTTCAGCTTCGCGTCCGATTGAACTGCCGTGCTGCGCTTCCACGAAACGCCGTCGAAGTGAAGGATCGTGCCACCGTCGCCGGCCGCCCACACGTCGTTCGTGGCGCTGCCCCACAGCGCCAGCGGCGCGTTGCCGTTCGGCAGCGGGTTTTCCCAGCACCAGCCCTCCTCGATGCAATGGCCGCGGCCGTCCGGTGCCGCAGGTTTGCCGGCCGCGGGCGCGGCGCCGATCGCCGCGACCGCGACCAGCGCGACGACGTTCCTATGGACGGCCGCGGCCGGGCTCATTCGCACGTGAAGGAGGTTCCGCCCGCGTGCCCACTGCAACAGTAGAGGTTGTTGACATCCATCGGCGTCGGAATCGGCGTTCCGGCCGAAAGGCACCGGCACGCGCCCGCCGTGCAGAGGCCCTGCGCGCAATCGGCGTCGGTCTTACACGCGCCGCCTTCGCGCGCGCGCAGGCACTCCCCGTCGACGCAGGCGCCGTTGCAGCAATCGGATTGCGAGCGGCACGCGGGTCCGTTAGCAGGGTAATTTGCCGGGGCGCACGCGCAGAGGCCGTCGGCGCCGCACGATCGGGAGCTACATTCGCTCTCGACCGAACACGGCGTGCCCGCCACCTTGATGCACCCCTCCTGCGAGCACACCGCGCCAAGCGTGCAATCGCTGTCGCAGCCGCACAGCAGCTGCGTGCTGGAGCAGACACCGTTCATACACTCGCCGTTCCAGCAATCGTATGAGATCGTGCAGCAGGCGTTGATCCCGCCCGCGCAGCGCGCTGCTTCGATGTCGCAGACGCCCCAGGGTCCGCAATCCGAATTCGTCTTGCACTGGGGATTGTTCTTCACCGGCCCGCACGTCTGGCCGGGCGGCAGGGGCGTAGGCGAGTGACACGAACCAGCGCCACCCCCACACGACGCGAGCAACAGCAGAATCCCCCCGATGAATGCCGCCCCGTTCATGACCACGCCTGACACGACAGCGCAGATCCGAGCCGTCCGCAAGGACCGCCGTCACGCGGGCGGCTGCGGCGGCGCCGCGGCGGGCGTGACCGCGAGGTCGACGGCCAGTTTGACGGCGATCGCCGCGACGACGACCAGCACGACGGCGCGAACCAGCCGATCGCCCTTGCGCACCGCCAGGTGAGCGCCCGTGGCGGCGCCGGCGGCGTTCGCGGCGGCCATCGGCAGCGCGATGCTCCAGATGACGACACCGTGGCGAGCGAACAGCAGCATCGCGGCGACGTTCGACGCCAGGTTGACGATCTTCGCGTTGCCCGACGCGCGCGTCAGCCCGTCGCCGAACACGACCGCGAACGCGACGACAAGCATCGACCCGGTCCCGGGGCCGAAGAAGCCGTCGTAGGCGCCCAGCACCAGCGCGATCCCGACCAGCGCCGCGGCGCGCGTCGCCGGAGCCAGCGCGCGCGGGCGCGGCTCGACGTTGCGCCGCGCCAGCACGACGGCGGCGGCGATCATCAGGAGCACGATCACGACGACGCGCAGCGGGCGCAGCGGCACCGCCAGCACGCCCACGACGCCCAGGCACGATCCGACGAAGCCGGCGGCGAAACCGAGCGGGACACGCGCGCGATCGGCCATGCCCCGGCGCCAGAAGGAGATCGCCGACGCCGTCGCGCCGAACACGGCCTGGCCCTTGTTGGTCCCCAGCGCGACGTGCGGCGGCAACCCTGCGGCGAGCAGCGCGGGCAACGTCACCAACCCGCCGCCACCCGCGATCGCGTCGACCAGCCCGGCGAGAAACGCCGCCCCGATCAGCAGCGCGACCATGGCGGGCGACGGCATTTCCGCCACCTTCGCACGCGCGCGCGGCGCGAAAAAGTGATCACGGAAGCCTCCGACGGTTGTGAAAAACGATCGTCAAGGGGTGCCGAGCGCGAGCGCGGACCCGTACGTTCACACTATCTGTCGACCCGGCCACGGCCGAGGTCGGCGGCGCGAGGGGGGAAGGAAATGGCGCGAAGGCGATTTGGATTTCGTGCGCTCGCGGCCCTGGTGATCGCCCTGGGAACGGCGTGCGGCATCTTCGACTTCGACGTCGATCTTCAGAAGCAGACGTTCACGCTCGATTTCGGACAGCAGACCGGCACCATGCCGTCCATCTCGTGCGACGCCAGCGCGGGCGCCTGCGATGGGGGCGCCGGCACGCTCAACTTCAACACGTCGGCGACGGCCGGCGTGCCCTCGACGGTCGAAGTCACGCTGGGCTGCGATGACAGCACGCGCCTCTGCTTCGCGCAGGCAAACGCGCGCGCGTCTCAAACCGTCAGCGTCCTGCAGGACGACGCGTTCGTCACCAAGGTCGAACGACACGCGCTGGGCCTCGTGAAGCTCGCGGACATCGCGTACACGATCCCGTCCAACACGCTGACGTTCGACATCCCGCACGTCGACGTCTACGCCGGCCCCGCCGGGTCGACGCGCGAGACCGACCCGGGCGTCGCGCTCGTGGGAACCACGCAGCCGATCGCGGCCGGGACGACCTCTGAGACGGCGCAGCACCTGATCGTCGACGACAACTCGCCCGCGCGCCCGGTCATCGAGCACGCGGTCGAGAACAAGCAGGACTTCGTGTTCATCGTCGTCGCGTCGCCGCGCGTCTCCGCCGGCAGCCCGGCCCCGGCGGGCGCGATCCAGATCGACATCGCGCCGAAGCTGACTGTCGGCCTCTAGGAGACAACCGATGACGGGCGGCCGCAGCAGGCGCTTTGCAGCCGGGGCCCTTGGGCTGGCCCTGGCGGCCGGCGTCGGAGCCGGCTGCAGCGCCGACGTTTTCGACGTCGAGGTCGATCTCATGCAGCGGACGTTCGTGCTCGATTTCGGATCGCAGTCCGGAACGATCCCGACCGTCACGTGCAGCGACGCAGCCGTGCAGGAGGTGTGCGGCGCCTCGCCGACGGTCCCCGTCGACACCTCGCCGGCGACGGGGGTGCCGTCGGACGTCCAGGTCACGCTGGGGTGCGACCCGACGACGGATCGCTGTTTCGCCCAGGCGAGCGGGCACCTCTCCCAGCCCGTCGACGTGCTGCAGGTTGATGCGTTCACGACGCGCATCGAGCGGCGCGCCCTCTCGTTCGTCCGGCTCGTCGACGTCGCCTACACCATCCCGACGAACACGCTGACCTTCGAGATTCCGCAGTTCGACGTCTACGCCGGGCCCGCCGGATCGACGCGCGAGACCGATCCGGGCGTGGCGCCCGTGGGCAGCACCCAGCCGGTTCCCGCCGGCACCGTCGTCAGCGACGCCCAGCACATCACGATCAGCGACGAGACGCCGCCGCGCCCGTTGATCGAGCACGCGATCGAAAACAAGCAGGAGTTCGTGTTCGTCGTCGTCACGAACCCACGCCTCGAAACGGGCGCCGCCATCCCGGCCGGCACCGTCGAGATCGACGTGGCCGCGAAGTTGACCGTCGGCCTGCCGCGCTGACAGCCGCACTCTCGCGCGCGTGCCATCGGGATTCGGCGATAGTTGTAAGATCGCGCGGTGAACGCGCTGCTGCTTGCTGCGATGCTGGTCGCCGATGCCGAAGGGGCCAAAGTCGAGCGCCTCCCGGCCGCGTGTGTCGGCCGCAGTCTCGACCTCGATCGGATCGTCGCGTCGGGGCGCTGTTTCGTGACCGACGAACCGCGGCCGCCGCCGGACGCGGCCGCCATCGGCATCGAGCTGTCGCCGAAGAAGCTCAAGGTCCGCTCCGGCGACACCGGTCGCGTGACGATCACGCTCCGCAACCTCACCGCGGCGCCTCTGTCCCTCGACGTGCAAGACGACTGTGCGTACGGCTTCGAGCCCATGCTCTTCGCAGGCAACGACACATTCCGCGAGTCACCGGGCGTCGCCGGGAGGAGCTGCAACAGGATTCTCGTGCGCATCCGTCTCGCCCCACGCGGCGTGGCGCGGATTCACGTGCCAGTCAGCGCGACGAAGACCTTGTACGCGGAAGGTGAGCCGATCGACGCGGGGGCGTACAAGCTGGTCGTTAACACCCCTTTCTTCGCGCCGGTCCCGGGCTCGAATGACAAGGAAACCCGTCAGGCCACCGGCGAACTGACCGTCGTCGATCGCTGACGGACGCGCTACGGCGGCACGACCGGCGTCATCACGGTCGACCGCGGCTTCAGCCACCAGTGGGCGATCAACCCGAACGCGAGCTGGACCTGATCGAAGCCACCGTCGATGATCGGAAGCTGCGTCGACGGCACGTCCGGATCGCCGCGATCGATCCACGCCAGCGTCGCGTAGAAATCCCAGGTCTCGTTGACGGCGAAGTACGACCCGACCGTCAACCCCAGCCGGGTGCGCGGATCGATCGGGATCGGATCCATCACCGTCGCGTCGCCGGGGTGATGGTAGACGGGGACGCCGATGTCGATCCCCAGCCAGGTGGCGCCGCGGTGCTCGCTGCAATAGTTCCAGCACAGCTGGAACTCACCGGCGGCGCCGGTCTCGAGGAACCAGATCGACGTGTCGCTGGTCTGCGCGGGCCACAGGCGCGTCCCGATCACGCCCGCGCGCGCTTCCCACATCGTGTACTGGTTCATCCGGATCCGCGCCTGGGCGGTGAGCGCGGACGCGCCGTGGTATCCGAGGTCCGCCATCAGCTTTCCGAATTCGCCGTCGAGCCCCACCGCCAGCCAGTTCGCCAGCGCGAGGCGCGCGCCCAGATTTGCCGTCTGCCAGAACGGTTCGTCCAGAGTCGCCGGCTGCTTGGGCAGGAACGTCACGCTCGCGGTCAGGCGCAGGCCGCTGACCGGCGTGACCGCCGCGTGCACGCGCCACAGCCCCAGGTCGGTGAAGTAGAGCTGCGGGACGCCCGCCATCGGACCGCGCGTCGTCACGAACACCATCTCCGACGATGCCTCGATCTCGCGCCGGCTGGGCACGACCTCCTCCGACCCCTGGCGGCGCATGTCGGCGCGCGAGGCCCCCGAAATTTGCTGTTCGGCGAGCGGCTCGTTCCGCTGCGCGGACGCCGCGCCACACGGCACGACCGTGGCGACGAAAACCGACGCAGCCACCCACCGCGATCTCATGGACCCGCCTGGCAACGATCGCACTTTCCGGCCAGAAAACACAATTTTTCGGCCGTGCGACCGGCGGCCCGACCTGGGCCGTTCAACGACTCTTGCTCGTCGTCCCGGCCCGTGATAGCCGAAAACCATGAACACCCCGCCCCGCACCTCCCTTTTCGTCACCCTGGGCCTGGCCGCCGTCGCCCTGGGCTCGCTCCCGTCCCGGACCGCCGCCGCGGCGGCCTGCGGAACGGAAAACCTGCTCACCGGAAAGAAGCCGTCCGCGTCGCAGGCCATCAAGGGCGACCTCGGGCTCGTGACCGACGGCAACGTCGCTCCTGAAGGCGCGGACTGGAACTCGCCGGTCGGCGTCGTCATGGAGAACGCGAACTCGTCGGTGACGTATGACCTCGGCGAGACGCGCGACGTCTCGGCCGTGGTCGTGCAGGCGGACGCCAACGACACGTACAAGGTCATGGGGTCGGTGGACGGATCGCCCGCCAGCTACAAGCTGCTGGTCGAGCTGGCCAACGTCGTCAGCACCACCGGGCACGGCCTCCGCACGCGCGCGAACCAGTTCGCGCTGACGCCGGTCCGATTCATCCGCATCGGCGACGCGAACGGCGACGCGTACTTCTCGCTGTCGGAGTTCCAGGCGTTCTGCAAGGCGCCGACGCCGTTCCCGCCCAGCATGAAGATCGTCGAAGCGCCGCCCGCCGCGAATCCGGATTCGCAGGCGACGCCCAAGCCCGGCTCGGACACCGGTCGCTGGGCGCTGCTGCTGACCGCGGTCGCGCTCGCGCTCGCGTGGCTGGCGTACAAGACGATCACGCGGCCGTCGTCGGACGCGGCGAAGGACGACGCCGCGAAGGCCGCCGGCGAGAAGCCGGCCTCTACCCCGCCCGGCGAGAACCCGCCCAGCGATAAGCCGTCCGCATAGCGGAAGCCGCAACGCATGGCCGGCGATGACGAGCGCGCCGGCAAGATCACGCGCGCCATCGCGTCGCTGACGCGCGTCGCTGACTGGTTCGTGCGGGAGGATCCGGCGCGCCCGGGCCACTGGCTCGGGCGCTTCCTGGTGCTGCGCCTGCTCGGGATCGTCTACCTGATGGCGTTTCTGACGCTGGTGAATCAGGGGCCGGGGCTGATCGGGTCGCACGGCCTGCTGCCCGCGCGCGACTTCATGGACGCCGCCGCGCAGGAGCTGGGCGGGCGCGCGGCTGGGTTCTGGAAGATGCCGACGCTGTTCTGGCTGGGCGCGAGCGACGGCGCCATCGCGGCGGTGGGCTGGCTCGGCGTCGCGTTGTCGCTGGTGGTCATCGCCGGCTACGCGAACGCGATCCTGCTCGCCGTGCTGTGCGCGCTGCAGATCTCGGTCATCGACATCGGCCAGGACTTCTACGCGTTCGGCTGGGAGATCCAGCTCGTCGAGACCGGATTTCTCTGCATCTTCCTCTGCCCGTTGCTCGACGGCCGGCCGTTTCCGCGGCGCCCGCCGCCCGCCGCCGTGGTCTGGCTGCTGCGCTGGCTGATCGTGCGCGTGATGTGGGGCGCGGGCCTCATCAAGCTGCGCGGCGATCCCTGCTGGCGCGACCTCACATGCCTGGACTTTCATTTCGAGACGCAGCCGGTCCCGAGCCCGCTCACGCCCTTCTTTCATTTTCTGCCGGGCGGCGCGCACAAGCTGGGCGTCCTGTTCAACCACGTCGTCGAGCTGGCGGCGCCCTTCCTGATCCTGACGCCGTGGCGGCGCGCGCGCTTCGTCGGCGGCGCGCTGATGGCGGCGCTGCAGATCGTCCTGATCGCCAGCGGCAACCTGGCGTTCCTGAACTGGCTGACGTTGATCCCGATCCTGGCGTGCTTCGACGACGGCCTGTGGCGCCGCGTGCTACCGCGCGCGATCGTCGCGCGCGCCGAACAGGCGCGGGCCGCGGCGGTCCCGTCGCGCGCGCAAGGCAGCATCACCGCGGTGCTGACCGTCGCGATCGCGCTGCTCAGCGTCCCGGTCGTCGTCAACATCCTGTCGAACAAGCAGCTGATGAACACGTCGTTCACGAGGCTGCCGCTGGTCAACACGTATGGCGCGTTCGGCAGCGTCGGCCGCGAGCGCGAGCAGCTGGTCTTCGAGGGCACGACCGACGACGAGATCGGACCGTCGACGAAGTGGCGTCCGTACGAATTCAAATGCCAGCCCGGCGATCCGGCGCGCCGTCCGTGCTGGATGAGCCCGTATCACTATCGCCTCGACTGGCTGCTCTGGTTCGCAGCGATGGGAAGCCCACGCGACTATCCGTGGGCGGTCCACCTGTCGTGGAAGCTGCTCGAAGCCGAGCCCGCGACGTTGAAGTTGATCGCGCGCGATCCGTTCGGCGGCGCGCCACCGCGCTTCATCCGCGTCGAGCGCTTTCGCTATCGCTTCGCGCCGCGCGGCGCGCCGACGTGGTGGACGCGCGAGCGCCTCGATACGTGGTTGCCTCCCGTGTCACTCGACAACGTGGAGTTGCAGATCTATCTGCGCCGGCAAGGCTGGCTGCGCTGACGAAACGACTCCGCTATTCGGGGTTTTCCATGTAATTCGCCCTGCGCTTGTCCCGCATCTTTCCGGATAAACACCTACGTGGCAACGTTTCGCACCACGGTACAGCTTCCTCTGTAAAGGTCGCTCTAACTGGTTAGCAACATTCGCACAATGTGACTCGGCACGATTTGCGATGCGAGTGTTGCCTGATGGTTTTTCGCTCTGCGACTTATCCGGAACCATCGGCCTGGAGCCCATTCCAGGCACTGCGCGGAGGAGAGACCCATGAGATGGAAACACGGAAGTCAGCTATTTCTAGCCACGACATTCATTGCCGCGGGCTGCGGCAATCTCACAGATGACACGACGACCACGGCATCCGCCGTGCTCGGCGATCGGTTGCCGGGGATAGTCGCCACCGGCGGTTTGCTGGCGGAAGCGACCGACGCCTTCAACACGTTCGAAAGCTCCGATGACGGTCTGGGACCGATCTTCAATGCGCAAGCGTGCGCTCAGTGCCACAGCAACGGCGCGATCGGCGGCGCCGGCGAGCAAATCGAGCGGCGCTTCGGCCGCTTCGATAATGGCGTGTTCAACCCGCTCGCGAACGAGGGCGGATCGCTGCGCCAGCTGTTTACCAACGGGACGACCCCGGGCTTCAACAACGCGTCCTGCAACGTGCCGCTCGAACGCGAGCCGGCAGACGCGACCGTGCGCAACGTCGGACGTTTGACCACGCCGACGTTCGGCCTCGGTCTGGTGGACGCGATGCCCGATTCGTTCTTCGACGGGCTCGTGGCCGCAGAACCGGCTGCCCAGCGCGGAACCGTCAACCGCGGCCAGATCGTGCTGCCGAACCCCGGCGATCCGTCGCAGGCGGTGGGCACGACGCGCGTCACCCGCTTCGGGTGGAAGGCGGGCGTGCCCAGCATGATCCAGTTCTCGGCTGACGCGTACGTCAACGAGATGGGAATCACCACACAGAGCTGCTCCCGCGGCGCGCCCGTCACCGCGTTCGCCGTCGAGTCCGCGCCCAACGGCGTTCCGGTCTCGGCCAACTGCGACGACCGTGCGGACAGGCAGACGGGGCCCAACCCGGGCGGCCTGACCGCGGCACAGTGGGCTCAGGTCGACGACGCGGTCGGTGCCTGTACCGGCGGTCGCACCGAGGTCCAGGACGACGTGTTCCTGTTCGCGGTGTTCATGACGGCGCTGGCGCCGGGTCCCCGCGACTTCTCCGACCAGATCTCGGTGACGCGCGGCCAGCCGCTGTTCTCGCAGGTCGGGTGCAACAACTGCCACGTGACGACGACGTTCCGGACGCCGGCCAACCCGGCCCCGGTCACCATCGACGCCGCCGGGAGCGAGTCGGTCCGCGTTCCGGGCAACTTCGCCTTCAATCCCTTCTCGGACTTCGCGGTCCACGACATGGGGACGCTGGGCGATCAGATCGGCAACGCGGGTGACAGCCTGGCGCGGACGCGCCAGATGCGGACGGCGCCGCTGTGGGGCATCCGGTTCCGCAACCACCTGCTGCACGACGGGCGCTGCGGCGACATCCCGTGCGCCGTGCGCGCGCACGACGGTCAGGGTGCGGCGGCGCGCAACGCGTTCAACGCGCTCTCGGCCGATAACCAGCACAACATCGTTCAGTTCGTCCGCTCTCTGTAGTCCATTCGCGGTCGTCCGGGCGGTACGCGCACCGCCCGGGCGCACCGCCGCTGCTCCGTTGCGGGGGACCGCGGGCGGTCGGAGCCCAAGACCTCTGGCTTCGACCGCTCGCGGTTTTTTATTTCGTTTTCTGGCCGGACTCGCCGTCGGCGCGCCAGACGTCGATGTCGAGGTCGGCCATTTTCTTATCGAGGGTCGGGCGCGAGAGGCCGAGAGCCTGCGCGGCGCGCGCTTTGACCCCGCGCGCCTTCCGGAGCGCCGCCTCGATCTCGGTGCGCTCGAGCGCGTCGACCTTGCTCGCCAGCGTCGTGCCGGCGACGGCGGCCGCCGCCTCGCGGGGCGTGTCGTCGAGCGACGTCGCCACCTCGCCGGCGGTGATCGGTCCGGACGCGCCCGGCGCGCGCAGGACGAGCGCCCGCTCGAGCACGTTGCCGAGCTCGCGGACGTTTCCCGGCCAGCGCCAGCGGCGCAGCGCCGCGAGCGCGTCGTCAGCGAGCCCGGGGTCGCGACGGCCGAGCGCGGCCGCCGTGCGCGCCAGCAGCGCGCGCGCGAGCGGTTCGACATCGTCCGGCCGCTCGCGCAGCGGCGGAATCCTGATGCGGATGACGGCCAGGCGATAGAAGAGGTCTTCGCGAAAACGCCCCGCGCGCACGTCCGCTTCCAGATCGCGGTGCGTGGCGGCGACAAAACGGACGTCGACGCGCCGGGGGATCGTCGAGCCGACGCGGCAGAACACGCGCTCCTGCAGAACGCGCAGCAGCTTCACCTGGATGGCGGCCGAGAGCTCGCCGACCTCGTCGAGGAACAGCGTGCCGCCGTCGGCCGCCTCGATGCTGCCGGTGCGCGACGCGGTGGAACCCGTGAACGCCCCCTTCTCGTGCCCGAACAGCTCGCTCTCGGCGAGCGTCTCGGCGATCGCGCCGCAGTTGACCGCGACGAATGGGCCGGCGGTGCGCGCGCTGCGCCGATGCAGGTAGCTGGCGATCTCTTCCTTGCCGGTGCCGCTCTCGCCCGTGATCAGGACCGTCGACGCCGCGAGGGCGCTCGCGTCGGCGACACGAAGCGCGTCGCGCCACGCCGCGCTGACACCGATGGGCGCGTCCGCCAGTGAAAGACGCCCAGCCGCCGCGGCGGCAGGCCCGGTCGGCGACGCGGGCGCGCGCAGGTGCCCGCCGAGCGCGAACGTCGCCGCGAAGCAATCCAGCAAAGCGGCGTCGTCTGGCGTGTAACTTTGCCGTTCGCGATCGACGTGGAGGAAGCCGACGACGTCGCCGCCGATCAACACGGGCGCGACCGCGACCGCGCGCAGCTGATTGCGCACGACGCTGCGCGCCTGCCGCAGGACACGATCTTCGACGGCGTCGTCGACGGCGACCGCGCGCTTCCGCTGCGCCGCCAGCTCGAGAACCGTGCGCGAGATGGACACGGTCGCGTCGTCGGATCGCCCGACCAGCGGCCGCGCCAGCGCCTGCGCGCGGTCCCACAGCAGGACGAAGCCGCGCTTCGGCGCCAGCGCCTTCTCCATCGCGGCCAGCACCGCGCGCGCCGCGGATTCGAGATCCGCGCAGCCTGCGAGCTCGACCGCCAGCGCCGACGCCGCCGCGAGCCGCACGCCCTCGGCCGTGGCGGACGCGCCAGACGCGGGCGTGGCGATCGGAGCCGCCGCGCTGCCGGGCGTGACGATCAGCGTCGCGTCGCCGAAGCGCGCCGCAGCCGCGTCCGCGCCACCGTCGACGAGGAACAGCGAATCACCGACGGCGACCTCGTCGCCTGCGGCGAGTGCGCGCGCCGCCGTCAGCTTCTCGCCGTTGACGTACGTCCCGTTGTGGCTGCCGAGGTCCTCGACCTCCAGCCGCTCGTTCCGGATCGTGAAGCGGCAGTGCAGGCGCGAGACCTTGCCGTCGACAAGCTGGAGATCGGCTTCGGACGAACGTCCCAGCGTCGCCTGCGCGTCGATCTCCAGCCGCACCCCTCGCTTGGGACCGAACAGCGCAAGCAGCACCGCCACCCCGTCATTGTACAGGGCGGCTCTAGATCCGAGCTAAAACGAGAATCCGACCTGCGTGCCGAAGCCCCACGAGTTGAGGTTGCCGCCCGTCCGCATCAGATCGTTGTAGTACGTCGCGCGGTAGGTGAAGCGTGCGTCCGCCATGAACCGGCCGATCGCGTATTCCAGCCCGCCGCCGACCGGCAGCGCCATGACGTCGTCGTCGTGCGCCACGTCGGACGTGTTGATGTTCGTGTTGGTCACCTGGTAACGCGACCACCCGAGGCCGACGAAGCCGAACGGCTCCAGCAGCTGCGCGCGCCGCAGCACCACCGGAACGTTGAGGCGCGCCGCGCCCTCGACGCCGTTCGACAGCAGCACCGCGTTCGACTGCAGGCCCAGCGCGTCGATAGAGCGCGCCGATCCCACGTACGCCGCCTCGAGGCCCACGAACCGGCGCGTCCCGGCCAGCACGCGCGCCGTCCAGTTTCCGCCGGTGCCCGTCATGCTGCGCAGGTTGCTGTTGGTGAAGTCCTCGAAGCCACCGCCCACCAGCACGCCGGCGCCGATGAACGACACCCAGCTGTGCTTCAGCGGAAATTCGCTCTTCGGCGGCGCGACGAAGGGCCGCGGTCCCACGGGCGCATACGATTCGGTCACGCCGCCGTACATGGCCGCGGTGTTCGCGTCGATGGTCCGCGCCGGCGGCATGACGTTCGGCCGCATCGGCGTCGGCACGGGCGGCGGTGGTGTCGTCGGGTTCACGTCGACGTTCACGTTGGCGGCCGGCGGCGTCTCGGTCGTGCCCGGTATGGGAGGCGACGGCGACACCGCCTTGTTCTCCGGCGCGTTCGGATTCCCGTTCGGCGGCGGATTGACGTTGACGTTCACGTCCGTCTTCGGCGGCGTCTTGACGTTGACGTCGTCAGACCCGGGCGGCGTGACTTCGACCGTCGTACCTCCGTTGCCCGTTTCCGCGCGCGCCGTCGCCAGGCCAAATCCGAGCAGGCCCGCGATCATCAGAGAAACCGTCTTCATGGTGCCCTCCCCTTCCCTCAACCTTTCGTCCCCTCGTAGATATGACCATCGGGTCCCCTTCAACAAGGTTCTGCCGTCAGTGATCCCCTGACACGCGGCGCGCTTCGCGTGCGGTCGAGCTAGGGTCCGACAGCTAAAAAAGTCGCGCTCCGCCACGGCCGAGTTCCGTTAGCATCCGTAGTTCTCCTGTGGCCCTTCTCCCCCGCTTGCCCCGCTTGCCCCGCCTCCTCGCCGTCGCCTTCCCGCTGCTCGCTGGCGCGATCGGCTGCGGCGCCGGCAACGGCGTCAGCAGTGGCGACGACGTCGCCTTCGATGCCTGCGCGCCGGTGCCGCTGCTCACCGACGACGGCCTGACCGATACGCAGGCCGCTGGTGTCGCGGGCGCCATCGCGCTGTGGAACGGTCGGGCCGGGACGCAGCTGACGCTGGCGACCGATCGGACCGCCCCCGGTCTCCCGATCCATTTCCAGAACGCCGGCGCGCCGTTCCACGGCCTCTACGACGCGCCGACCGGGCAGGTCTTCATCAATACCGACCTGTCCGGGGCCCCCCTGGCCATCACCATCACGCACGAAATCGGGCACGCCTTCGGCCTGGTCCACATCCCGGCCGATCAACGCGTCTCGGTAATGAATCCTAACAATTTAGTTGTTGAGCCCACCGCCGAAGACGTCGACACTCTAGCGAATCGCTGGGGAGGTTGCCTTGCTTCGGACCATCCTTGACCCCCGCCCTCGTAGTGCCCTTGTTTACTTATTCGCGCTGACCACCGCGCTGGCCGGTGGCACCGCGCTGGCCGCGGTCGTCGAACCGAACGGGATCAGCGTCCCCGCGGCCGCGCCCGCGAACGAGACCACGCTGCAGGCGTACTTCACGGCGCAGGGCGAGAACATCAACGCCGTCACCGACGCGGCCGTCGAGCCGGGCGCGTTCCTGCCGCTGTGCGATTTCAAGGCGACCCTCGTGCTCAGCCAGTCCGGCGCCGGCGGCGGCATCGCCTGGTACAACACGACGAACGGCGCGACGGGCGCGCCGCCGGTGGCGCAGACGTATCAGATCGGCCCGATGTTTCCGCTGATGGTCAACGACACCATCGCCAGCACGGACATCCGCACCAGCATCAATTACATGGGCGGGCTGATCGGCTTCGCGCTGATCAAGAACCTCGGCCAGCCGACGCTATCGCGCGTGTACTACTCGGAGTACCGGCGCAACGTGACCTGCACGAGCTGCCCGATGCCGGGGCCGTGGAAAATGGCGCTGACCTATCGCTCGACGAAGTACCCGAACAGTTACTACCTGGCGTTCGAAGACTGGGAAGGCGCCGACAGCATGTCGTGGCAAGGCAACGACGGCGACTTCAACGACAAGGTGTTTCGCATCGACGGCGTCATCTGTCAGGGCGGCGGCGAGACCTGCGACACCGGAATGATGGGCGTCTGCGCGCGCGGCGTGACCGAATGCCAGGTCGGCGCCGGCATCATCTGCAAGCCGGCGGTGACCAAGAGCGCCGAGAAGTGCGACAACCTGGACAACGACTGCAACGGCATCGTCGACGATGGCGACGGCCTCTGCCCGCAGGCGAACTTCGTGTGCAGCAAGGGCGTCTGCATTCCCAAGTGCGACGAAGGCGAGTTCCCCTGCGCGATCGGCTTCAAGTGCGACACCGACGGGCTTTGCAAGGATCCGCGCTGCGCGACAGTGGACTGCCCCGGCGGTCAGGTCTGCCAGGCCGGCAACTGCGTCGGCGGCTGCCAGGGCGTCAAGTGCCCGCTCGGGCAGATCTGCCAGCTCGGCGTCTGCGTAGATCCGTGCGCGGGCGTGTCGTGCCCGGGCGCGGTGTGCGAGAAGGGCGCGTGCGTGAGCGCGTGCCGTTGCCGCGCCTGCGACACGGGTCAGGTGTGCGCGATGGGCGGTGACCACGACGGCCACTGCGTCGACAGCGGCTGCGACACGATGACCTGCCCGACGGGAACGATCTGCAGCAAGGGAGCGTGCGTCGACGCCTGCACGGACGCCGCCTGCCCGGGCGGCGTCGCGTGCAAGGACGGCGTGTGCGATCCGGTTCCGCCCGTCACACCGACGGGGATCGGCGGCGCGACCGGCGCCGGCGGCGGGGTCGGCGGCTTCATCCTCACCGGCCGCGGTGGCACGACCGGATCGGGCGGGGTCGGCGCGATGGGCGCCGGCGGCCGCGGGGGCGCAGGCGGCGCGGCCGGCGCGACCGGCGGAACGGTCGGTCAGCGCGGGATGATCAGCACGTGCGACTGCGAGGTTGGCGGCGCGCCCGCGACCGGCTACCTGCTGTTCTCCTTCCTAGGCGCCGCCGCGATCGTCGTCGGGCGCCGCCGGCGCGTCACTTCACGATCGCGACGCCGACGATCAGGCCGTAGTACATGTCGGAGGCGGCGCGGTAGGTAAACGCCGTGCCCATCCCCGGCGAGAACGCATAGCTCTGGCGCCGGAACGGGATCGTCGCCTGCACCGCGAACCAGTCGTTGATCAGCATCGTCCCGCCGGCGTCGACGTGGAAACCCTTCATCGACGTCGAGGCCGCCTCGGCCCCGATCTGATTCGCGCCGCCCGTGACGCCCAGCCCCTGCAGGTAGCCGGCGACCAGAGACAGCCCGAGCGTCGGCGTCACGGCCCAGCGAACGTGCACGTCGGCCGTGAGGTAAGACGCGCTGACGTCGCCGAAGCAGGGATCGGGGGCGCCGCTGACCGTGCACATCGTCGGCGTCGTCGTCATGCCGCGGCGAAGGTCGGCGTTGCTGCGGCCGTACCCGAACGCCGGCACGATCACGACCCATTCGCCGGCCGGGATCCCGGCGCGTAGATCGAAGCCCCATCGCGTCTGGATGAACGGGTAGCCGTTGAACATCCCGTTCGCCATGTCGTGGATCGCGGTGCCGAACTCTCGCTCGTAGACGAGGCCGAGACCGAGCGTCCGGTACCAGCCGTTCGGACGCGTCACCATCGGGAAGGACTCGGCCGCGATCTGAAAGCCGTAACGGAAGCCCGCGTCGCCCTGCAGCGTCGCCTGATCGAACGAGAAGCTGCGCCGGACGGCCGCGGTCGAGAGCGCGAAGTTGATCAGCCGCGGGATCACCACCGGCTGGCCGACGATCGGGTCGGGGGCTTCGTCCTCCTCCTCCTCGACGACGCGCTTCCGCTTCTTGACGACCTTCGGTGCCTCTTCCTCGTCGTCGTCACCACCGCCTTCGTCGCCGTCGTCCTCGCCCTCGCCGCCTTGGGCGCTGTCGTCCATCTTGATCGGCCGCCGCTTCGACGGCTTCGCGGCGCCGCCGCCGCTGTTCGTCGGCGCGCGCGGCGACTTCAACAACTCCTCCTCGCGCGAGTCGTCGTCTTCCTTCGCGGCGCGCGGCTTGGAGGTCTTCTTCGGCGCCCACAGACCGGTCGTCACCTTCGTCGGTGCGACGGTAGATCGGTTCGCACCGCGCGTGATCGTGCGATCTGGAAGCGGCGAAACGCCAGCGAGGCTCAGCACCAACGCTGCAACGACAGTCGCGGAAGGGAGAAGCATGGGGGGCCGTCCCGAACCGACGGAAAATGCAGCCTAGCCTAAGCGACAGCCAGCCCGCAACGACTCGTAATCGAGCTGTTCCGTTACCAGCGGCTGTGCTGCGAAATACGTTTTTCGTCGTCGGAAATGCGGCCGTCTTTGTGGTGAAGGGCGGCGTTCGGGGGTACGCTGCGGCCTTTCCAACGGCGGAGGCGCACATGTCCAAGGTCCTGTTGGTTCTGGTGTTGTTGTTGGGCGGCGCGGCGGCGTACGTGGCCACCCGGCCCGACGCGTACCACGTCGAGCGATCGGCGACGGTCGAGGCACCCGCGGCGACGGTCTTCGCCCAGATCGACGACCTTTCGGTCTGGAAGGAATGGTCTCCCTGGGAGAAGAAGGATCCCACGATGAAGCGGACACTGTCGGCGACCACTTCGGGCGTGGGCGCGACCTACGCGTGGGAAGGGAACAAGGAAGTTGGCAAGGGGAAGATGACCATCACCCAGTCGGCGCCGGGCGAGAAGGTCGGCGAGAAGCTGGAGTTCATCGAGCCCTTCCAGTCGCAGGCGAACATCACCTTCACGCTCGCGACCGAGAGCCCGACCACCACCAAGGTGACGTGGGCGATGGACGGCAAGCACAACTTCATCAGCAAGGCGTTCTCGGTGGTCAAGCCGATGGACGGTATGATCGGCAAGGATTTCGAGGACGGCCTGGCCG
>DATMZL010001490.1:0-3018 GCA_035607075.1 Polyangia bacterium | reverse complement strand
GACGGCTGCGCTGGGAGGAAGAGCCGGCATCGGTAGCCCGCCGCCGTCCTCGACGATGCGTCCGTCGTCGAGCGTGTCCTGCGAGGTCTGGTCGATTGTCTCCTTCACGGTCCGCGCCCTCCGCTCCTGCGCCGCCCCGATGAGCCGACACACCTGGCTCCCAGTCGGACGACCGGAATGACATATGCGTCACCAGCGCCATGCGGACAAGCCACAAATGCCGACGCGTAGATTCGAGAAAACCGACACGTCAAATGGAATCATCGGCCATCTCGTCGGATGCAATTCGGGGCCTCCCCTTACTTCTCGCGCTTTCACCCTCAGCATTGAGCGTGCTCGAATGATCAGACTCGCAAAGCAATGCTCGCTGCGCATCCTGGTCGTCGACGACGAGCCCGATCTCCACCTCGCGAGCGCCGAGGTGTTGCGCGACGCCGGCCACGAGGTGCACGTCGCGGGCGATGGGGAGCAGGCCGTCGCGATCATGGCCGCGCTCAAGATCGACGTGCTGCTGACCGACGTCCGTCTGCCGAAGCTCGACGGCTTGTCGCTGTTCCGGCTGACGCGGCAACAGTCGCCCACGACGACGGTGATCCTCGTGACCGCCTACGCCGAAGTTCACGAGGCCATCGCGGCCGTCCGCGAGGGCGCCCACGACTACCTCACGAAGCCCGTCGCCAGCGAAGCCATCGGGCGCTCCATCGAGCGGATCGCGGCCCAGCTGTCGATGGAGCGCGACCTCGTCAAGGTGCGTGTCGAGCTCGCGCGCCGGGAGTCCGGCGACCAGATCGTCGGCCGCTCGACCGTGATGGTTCGTTTGATGGACCGCCTCAACACGCTCGCATCGAGCGACGCGCCGGTCCTGCTCCTCGGCGAGACCGGCACCGGCAAGGAGCTGGTCGCCCGAGCGCTCCACGACCGCGGCATGCGCCGCGGCAAGCCCTTCGTCGCGGTCAACTGCGCCTCGTTCCCGGACACGCTGCTGGAGGCGGAGCTCTTCGGGCATGAGCGCGGAGCCTTCACCGGGGCGGTCGCGCGCCGCGCCGGACGCTTTCAAGCCGCTCACGGCGGGACCCTGCTGCTGGACGAGGTCGGCGACATGTCGATGGTGGCGCAGGTCAAGCTGCTTCGGGTCCTCGAAGAGCACACCGTCGAGCCGCTCGGTACGAACGCCTCGATCCCCGTCGACGTTCGGGTGATCTCCGCGACTCACCGCGACCTCCGGAAGATGATCCGCGACGGGCTGTTCCGGGAGGATCTCTACTATCGGTTGAACGTCCTCAGCATCGACGTCCCGCCGCTCCGCGAGCGGGAAGGCGATCTGCCTCTGCTCGCTCAATACTTCCTGAACAAGTTCCATCGTCCGGGCAGCACGCCCGCGCGAATCTCGCCGGCCGCCTGGAGCGCCCTCACGGCCTTCGCCTTTCCCGGCAACGTTCGCCAGCTCGGACACGCGATCGAGCACGCCACCGTGATGGCGAATGACGGCGAGATCGAGCTCCGTCATCTGCCCGCCGAGATTGCGGACGAAGCGGGAACCCCGAGCGGAGGCCGTCCCGCGCCGCAGACGCTCCATGTCGCCAAGCAGGAGTTCGAACGCCAGTACCTCCGGCACGTCCTCGCGCAAAGCGATGGTAAGCGCGCGGAGGCGATCAAGATCCTCGGCATCTCGCGGAAGAATCTCTGGGAGAAGCTTCGGGGGGAGAAGCCTACGAACGACGTGGATTGACCTGTCGAGGTCCACGCTTCCACACTGGTCGCCCGATTGGCTGTCGCTAATTTGCGATCATGGACGCTGTTTTGGGACGGCGGCGGTCCAGCCATATGTGGGCCGATCGTCTTCGCAGCACCTCCGTCCTCTTCTGGGGCGTGCACGTGGCCGCGGTCGCCGGGATCGTCGCCTGCGGATGGTCGTGGAGCGGCCTCATGCTGGCGGGGATCAGCTACGCCGTCCGGATGGTCGTGGTGACGGCGGGCTACCACTGCTACTTCGCCCACCGCGCGTTCAAGACCTCGCGGCCATTTCAACTGCTGCTTGCGGTCGCCGCCCAAAGCGCCGCGCAAAAAGGCGTGCTGTGGTGGGCAAGCCACCACCGATGGCACCATCGCTACGCCGATACCGCGCAGGACGTTCACTCGCCCCGCCGGAGAGGATTTTGGTACGCGCACCTCGGGTGGATCATGAGCGATACCTGGATCGAGACGAAGACCGCGCTCGTGGCGGACCTGGCCCGCTATCCGGAGCTTCGCTTCCTCAATCGTCGGGGTGTCCAGATCGCGCCCGCGGTCGCGCTCGCGCTCGCGTTTCTGTTCGTCGGCGGTGTGCACGCTCTCGTCTGGGGATTCTTCGTCTCGACGGTGCTGCTCTGGCACGGCTCGTTCACGATCAACTCGCTCGCCCACCTCTTCGGCAACCGCCGTTACGACACCCCCGACGACTCGCGCAACAACTGGGCCCTGGCGATCCTCACCTCCGGCGAGGGATGGCACAACAATCACCATCGATATCAGACGTGGAAGAGAGCGCCCGCCCCGGCCTCGCTTGACCGTTCTTCCCTGCCACCCAGCTTGAACCCCCGGTGTCGGAGGTACGCGCCGGCGAGCCGCGAGCGCGAGCCCGAAGAGCGCGACTACGACGAGCAGGGCGGCGTGCTGGACCCGCCCCATTGAGTTTGGCAGGGCATCGATCCAGTCGACGGCGGGCGCCGCCCGGCTCTGGCTACGCCCGCACGCCGCCCATGTACCTCAACGCGCGGTCGAGCCCCGCCCGCCACCGCGCCACGACGACCCATGCGGCCCGTCGCAGGCCGGCGATCAAGCCAGCGATGGGCCTGCCGATCGCGAGCTCACCTCGACGACGCACGAGCTACCGCACCTCGCCGCTCACTGATCCTCCCGCCGCGCAGGACAGGGCCGAACCTCTGGTCGCGGTCCGATGTCGAGCCATGCGACGAGATCGTTCCACAAGCAGCGAAGGCGGTCGCGCCAAAGGCGAATCGATTCCTGCCGGCCCATCTC
>DATMZL010000083.1:0-3139 GCA_035607075.1 Polyangia bacterium | reverse complement strand
AATAGTTGCGTCGCCTGGTCGCCCACGGGAGGGCAAATCGCCGCGGCCCATGGAACCCGAGTTGTGCTGTGGAACGCGGTCACCGGCGCGTGCCTGAGTTAGAACGGCAGGCGCCATGCATCCCCCAAACGCACTCGATGCCCCGAACCGCGTCAGCTCGCTCGTGATCACGTGGAGCGATTGGGACGCCGTCCTCCCAAAGGTCAAGCAGTTCAAGGCGCTCAAACGTCTGACGGTGAATCATGTGGAGACCGCGCCGCTGGCGCGCGATCTGGCGGCCCTTCGCTCGTTGGAGTCGGTCGAGCTGCTGCTCCTCAAGGAGCGATTGCCGCCCGGTATCGAGGTCTTCTCCTCGGTGAAGGAGTTGAAACTTTCAGTCACGTGGGATGGCCGGCAAAGCTGAAGGCGCTCCCCAAGGAGCTGGCGGCGTTTCGTCGGCTCGAGCGACTCCGCATCGAGAACGCCGGCTTCGACCCGTTCCCGACGGTCATTTACGACCTCGCCACCCTGCGCGAGCTGCACGTCGTGAACGGTCGGATTGGCGAATTCCCGATCGGCATCTCCCGGATGAAACGGCTCCGCCGGATCAGCTGGAGCCAGATCGAGATGCGGTCGCTGCCATCGGATCTCGGGAAGCTGCCCGCGCTGCAGGCGTTCGAGGCGGACAGGGGTCTATTGCGGACATTTCCCGTCGAGAAAGGCGACTACAGGGCACTCGAACAACTGACGCTGAAAGACTGCCAGCTGTCCACGCTTCCGGATGAAGTCGGAGATCTCCCCCGACTTCGAAGCCTCAACGTATCGGGCAACCCGCTCCTCACGGAGATTCCGCCAGGCCTGGCCAGGGCGCAGAAGCTCGAATCCCTCGAGGCAGAACGATGTCAACTGAGGCGCATACCGGATGAGCTCTTCTCATTGCGCGCGCTGGAAAAAATCGATCTGACGGACAACACCTTCGCGACCGACGAATACAAAGCCCTCAAGCGTCTCGCGAAGGCTCATACGATCGATGTCTTCCTGCCTCGGACCATCGAGAGGAAGCCGCCCCTGCCCGCGGCGATCGCCGACGCGCCGCTCGCGAAATCGATCCGGAAGGATCTCGACCGGCTCGGCGTCATCGCCAGCAAGTCGGAGAAGCCACCTCGGGAGGTTGAGATCGCGGACGCGTTGTGGCCTGTCCCTTCGGCGCTCGGAGAGCTGTTGTCGCGCAGCCGCTCGGGGCGCGAGATCCAGGCGCCCTTCGCCGGCAGCGACATGTCGCGCTTTTCTTTCAGTTACTTTTCGTCAGACCTGAAAGAGTACGAGTGCATCCGGCATCATCCGTACGTCGTCATTGCGAACACGCCGACCTATTTCTACTTGCTCGTGAGCCTCGACGAAAAGGAGCCTGCCGATCCCACGCTCTATATCCTCGACAGCGACGAATCCACGGCGCACGAAGCGCGACGGTTCGATCGCCTTTCAGCCTGGCTGAAGAAGGCGCGTCCCGTAAAAACTCCCGTCCGCGCGCCGCATCGCGGATGATCCGGAGTCGCCGCGCGGCGCGAAATAACGGCGACGCCTCTCGGCGCATGAGACTTCGTGGCGCGTTAACGCGGTAGTCCCTCATCCGGGCTCTCGGCTGGTGCCGCCTGGGCGCCCTGTTCGGCAGCACGCTGCGGGCGCGCCGTGGGCGACCGCTCGCGCGACGGTTCTTCGCTCGAGTGCCCCAGCGAGTCGATCCCGATCACCTTGGCCGGCTCCGCACGCCGCCGCGTCGTCGAGCGTGACACAGGAGCCGGCGTAGTCGCCGCCTCCGCCCACGGATCGATCGTGCGCGGGCGCGTCGTCGTCGAGCGCGATACGGGAGCTGGCGCCGTCGCCGGCTCCGCCCACGGATCGACCGCTGTCGCGGGCCGGCGAGGGTGCGCCGCTCCGGCGGATGGCGTGTTCGGAGCGACGGGCCGGGGGGATGTCGCGTGCGGCGTCGATTCTGCCGTTCGCGGCACCGCCGCCGGCTCCGATCGCGTCGGTGCTTTAGGCTCCGCCGCATCGCCGCGCGCTGCCGGAGCAACGGGCGGCGGGGCTTTGGCGCGCGCGGCGCGCGCAGCCGGTGTATTCGGATCGAAGGGCGGCGGCTCGGTTGGCTGGCTCTGCGCGTGAACAGAGGCGCTGCCCACCGCAACAAGAGCCGCCCCGGCGAGAACGAAGACGCGATTGCACATCATTCGACCAACGTGCGCCGAAAAAATCAGGCGAGGAGCCCTTGCCAACTCCTTCGACGCGTCGTTCGGCATGGTCACCGCGGGGTGACGCTCAGTTACCTCCCCGACTCGCATTTCTGCCGGTGGCACAGCCAGATCGGGCGTGGCACGTCCGCTGCAATCGTGGGGAACCCCGAAAGCGAGGTCCTCATGACTGCAATGAGAGCATTTGCGTCGTTGTCAGCGCTGTCTTTGTGGCTCGTTTTGACGCTGTCCTCTCCTGACGCGAGAGCGGAGGGTGGAGGTACCGACGACACGGTCCGCGCGACGACTGGAACCACGGAGGTCGGCTACGGACGAAAATTCGGTCTGGGCTTCATGGTCGGCGATCCGACGGGCCTCACGGGCAAGCTGTGGGTCGGCCGGACGAACGCGCTCGACTTCGGCGTCGGGCTCTGGGGCTACGGCCCCAACAACTGCGCCGGCCGCGGCCTCCCGTGCGATCACTTCGGCTACCACGCCGGGACGCTCAACGTCGATTACCTGTGGCAATCGAACATCGTGCGCGGCCGTACCCAGCTCGACTGGCACATCGGCCCCGGCGCACGCTCCATCTGGTACAGCGGCTGCGCAGGTGACTGCTTCGCCCTCGCGGCGCGCATGCCGGTGGGCCTCGATCTGATGTTCGCCAACCCGGCGATGCTCGAGCTGTTCGTTGAGCTCGCGCCCACGCTCTACGTCGTCCCTCAGCTCGTCGACCTCGGCGTCGAGGGCGCGCTCGGTGCGCGCTTCTATTTCTAGCTGTTGGTCAGTCCGCCGCGTCGATGCCGAGGAACGCGGCGGACTCGAGCCAGATCGTTTCGAGCTGGTCGACGAGCTCGTGGCCCGAGTCCAGCCAGCGCAAGCGGACGCTCGGGTTCTGCGCGGCCCATCGCTCGATTGCCACCGGAGCCACC
>DATMZL010001217.1:0-3149 GCA_035607075.1 Polyangia bacterium | reverse complement strand
GCGCGATCACGGCGGCGCGCCTGGCCGAGAAAGGGCACTCGGTCTGCCTGCTCGAACGGGGGCGCGAGTGGCTGACCGGCGCATTCCCCGAGCACGTCGAAGGCGTCGTCGCCCAGCTCCGGCATCCGGAGACGAACCCTCTCGGCCTTTACGACTACCTGGCGGGCGACGACGTGGACATCTTCGCGGGCAGCGGCCTCGGGGGCACGTCGCTGGTCAACGCGAACGTCGCGATCCGTCCGGACCGCGACGTGTTCATGCAGGCCCGCTGGCCGGGCGCGATTCGTCAGGCGGCAGCCGCCGGGCAGCTCGAACCCTACTTCTCGCGCGTCGAGCGGATGCTCGCCATCGAGGAGTGCGGCCCTCCGGACATGCAGAAGACCGACGTCCTGCGCGGGGCCAGCGCGAAGCTCGGCGTTCGCTACAGCCGCTTGAAGCTGGCGGTTCATCTGCTCGAGAAGACGGGCGGCGACGCGGAGAGCTGGACGGGCCGCAAGCTCTGCACCCGCTGCGGCGACTGCGTCACGGGCTGCAACGAGGGGGCGAAGAACACGCTGGACACGAACTACATCCCGCACGCCAAGCGCCACGGCGCCGAGATCTTCTCGGGCGTCGAGGTCTCGCACGTCAGCGCGCACGAGGGCGGGTGGCTTGTCTACGCCGTGCAACGCGACGGCGCCACCGGCGCGGTCGATCGCGTGATTCATGGGAAGATCGTCGTGATCGCCGCGGGTGTCATGGGGTCGACCGGCATCTTGCTCAGGTCGCGCGATCACGGCCTGCCGCTCTCCCGTCGCGTGGGGCACTACTTCAGCTCGAATGCAGACACGCTCGGCTTCGGCTACAACAACGACGTCCGGACCGACGCGGTCGGTTTCGGATCGCAACGGGGCACCGCCGCGGACGTCGGCCCGACGATCACCGCGGTGGCCGACTTCCGTGACGACAAGCGCCCGCTCCTCGAGCGGTTCATCATCGAGGAGGGCGCCATCCCGCTGCCGCTTGCGGCGGCGCTGCGTGCGGCTTCGCCCGCGATTGCTTTCGCGCACGGCCGCGACACCGACTCGGGTTTGCGGGACTGGGGCAAGGAGGTCGCACGCATCGCGCGCGATCTCGTCGGCGCCGACGAGAAGGGCGCGCTGAACTCGTCGATGATCTACCTGGGCATCGGCCACGATCCGGCCGACGGGCGCATCATCCTGGACCACGAAGGGCACGCCAAGGTGATGTGGGGCGCGGCGCCCGATCTGTCGATCTTCAAGCTGATCAGCGACAGGATGTACGACCTGACCGCGGCGCTCGGCGGCACCTACGTGGACAACCCGCGCTGGATGAAGGCCTTCGGCAAGAACGCGGTGACCGTTCACCCGCTCGGTGGGGCGGCGATGGGCGACGATCCCGACAATGGCGTCGTGGACGATCTCGGCCGCGTCTACCATCCCGACGGCGGCATTCACGAGGGCCTCTACGTGAGCGACGGCTCGACGATCCCGACGTCGCTGGGCGTGAATCCGTTCCTCACCATCAGCGCCATCACCGAGCGCGTGGCCGAGGCGCTGGCGGGCGCGCACCCTGCGCCGGTGCAGCCGCGTCCCGGGCCGATCAAGGCGCCGGCGGCCGGCAAGCTGCCCGTCGGCCTCGAGTTCACCGAGGAGATGCACGGATTCTTCACGACCGAGGTCACCGGCGCTCGCACCGAAGCCGACTACCGCGACGCGGAGAAGCGCGGGCACGCCGCCGGGAGCCGCCTGGACTTCACGCTGACGATCCTCATCGACGACGTGCAGCGGTTCATCGACGATCCGGCCCACGCGGCCGTGACCGAAGGGTGGGTCACGAGCCAGGTCTACGGCGTCGAGCGGGAGGTCGAGTGGGGGCGTTTCAACCTGTTCCTCGACGACAGCGACAAGCACACGCGCCGCATGCTCTACCTCCTGAAGTTCACGGGCGGCGACGGCCAGCCGTACCTGCTCGACGGATACAAGGAGCTGCGCGACGACCCCGGCTTCGACATCTGGGCGGACAGCACGACGCTCTTCACCAGCATTCGCCGTGGCTGGGAGATCGCGCCGGGCGCGCGCGGGCCCGTGGTCGGGCAGGGCATCGTGCACGTGCGGATGCGAGACCTGCTGAAGCAGATCACCACGTTCCGCGCGCGGAACAGCCCAGGGAAGGGCGAGTCCGCGCGCGCGATCGGCCGCTTCGGAGCGTTCTTCTTCGGGCGGCTGTGGGAGACCTACGTGAAGGGCCTGGTTCCAGGGGCCGGCGAACCCTCCAGCCACTGACCGACCCCGCGCCCGCGGTTCGGCATTAACTTTTCTCTGCGAGCTGTCGTTTTCGGCCCGCCCCGGTCGTCCTGTCAGCAGGGAGGCCCAAAATGTCGAAGCTGTCGCTGACCGTTGCCACGACCACTGCTCTGCTTCTGTCCGTTGCGAATGCCGCTGCGCCCGCCAAGACCGGCGATGGTCGCGCGACGCTGAAAGGCGTCGACTACTACTACGAGGTGCGCGGCCAGGGCGAGCCGGTGCTGCTGCTGCACGGCGGCCTGGGAAGCATCGACATGTTCGAGGGGCTCTCGGCCGCATTTGGCGGGCGGCAGGTGATCGCCGTCGATCTACAGGGCCACGGCCGCTCCTCGCTGGGCAGCCGCCCGATCCGGTGCGAGGCGATCGCAGACGACGTCGCGGCGCTGGTGAAGAAGCTCGGGCGCGCGAAGGTCGACGTGCTCGGCTACTCGTTCGGCGGCTGCGTCGCGCTGCGCCTGGCGGTTCAGCATCCGGAGCTGGTGCGCCGCCTGGCGCTGGTGTCGACGCCGTTCGCCGACGACGGATGGTTCGCGGAGATGCGCGCGCAGCAGACCCAGGTCTCGGCGGCACTGCTGCCGATGATGAAGGAGACGCCGATGTACAAATCGTACGTCGCGGTCGCGCCGAAGCCGGACGACTTCCCGCGCCTGCTGGACGCGATGGGTGAGTTCATGCGTACGAAGTACGACTGGTCGGCCGACGTTCAGAAGCTGGCGAAGCTGAAGATGCCGGTGATGCTGGTGTTCGGCGACGCGGACATGGTCCGTCCCGAGCACGAGATCAAGTTCTACCAGTTGCTGGGCGGCGGCCTGAAGGACGCGGGCTGGAACCGCGAGTCGATGT
>DATMZL010000807.1:0-10259 GCA_035607075.1 Polyangia bacterium | reverse complement strand
GACATGGCGACGACCGGCCGCAGCCGCGCCGCCCGCGACGATGGATACAGCGCAGCGACCGTAGTTACGAGCGTGATCCCCACGACCGACCAGACCAGCGCCGACACGTGAACGGAGATGTGCAGGAACGGGGACATCAGGAAGAACTGCAGGCCCACGGGGACGTGAACGTGGAGCGCGTTCAGACCGGTCGCGATCGCAGCGCCCATCGTCACCCCCGCGACCGTCGCGAACAGGCCGAGCATGATCGACTCGAGCAGGAACATCCAGAGCACCTCGCGGCGGTGCATGCCGATCGCGCGCAGCGTCCCGATCTCGCGGGTCCGCTCGCGGATCGCGATCCACATCGTGTTCATGATCCCGATGATGATGATCGCGATCAGGATCGCGATCAGGACGAAGGACATTCCCTGCAGCGCCTTCAGCGTCCAGGTCATGAACGAGATCTCGTCTTCCCAGGAGGTGACGTCGAGCTTCTGCCCCGTCCAGTCCTCGCGCGAGACGGATTGGAACTTCATCCAGAACGCGCGCGGGTCAGGGGCCATCATCCGCCAGCCCGCCTGCTCGAGAGCGTTGCGGAGGCGCGCCGAGATCTGCGGGATGTGATCGAGGTCCTTGCGCTCCAGCATGATCTGCACGACGCCGGTCGAATCCTGGTTGAACTGATACAGCTTCCGCAGCGTGTCGATCGGGATGAACGAGTTCCAGGTGCTGAGCAGCCCGAGGCTGTGGGCGATCGCGACGATGCGGACGTCGACGGTGTTGTTCGTCCCGCGCGTCGTGGGCGCCGAGATCGTCACCGCGTCGCCGACCTTGACCCCGAGCTTCTCCGCCTGGTTGTCGAAGATCAGGATCGTGCCCGGCTGGGCCAGATCATCGAGCCTGCCGCTGACGAGCTGGAGGACGGAGGCGAACTTCGGCTCGCTCGTCACATCGATGCCCGTGATGCCCATCTGCATCGACCCGGTGTCGGAGACGATCTTCGCCCAGCCGCGCCCGCGGTGAACGACGAACGCCATCTCGGGGACGGTCTTCTTGGCGACCTCGATCACCCGCTTGTAGTCGGTGACCACCGGCGCCGCCTGGCCGGCCGTCACCTTGAAGAAGCCGCCGACGTTTACGTGGCCCGTCGACAGGGTGGTGGCGGTGTCGATCATCGTCTCGCGCACCCCGGTGGACAGCCCGGTGAGGAGCACGAGCAGCGCGGTCACCGCGGCGATCGCGCTGCCGAGAAACAGCGTGCGCCGGCGGTGCTGCACCAGGCTGCGCCACGCGATCGCCAGGTCGACAAACAGCTTGGACATGTTACTCGTCCTCCTGCATCGCCTGCCGCGGGGTCACACGCATCGCGATCCAGGCCGGGTAAAAGCTGGAGAACGCGCTGACCATCAGAACGATCGCGAATGCCGCGATGATGTTGCTCGTGCCGATGAACGGGTGCAGGCGCGGCCCCGAGAAGAAGAAGAACCAGACGTCGGACTTGGCGGGGATCCCGACCTTGCCGACGAGCTTGACGATCAGCGCGCCGATGCCGGCCCCGAGCCCTCCGAAGATCGCGCCGACGACCAGCGATTCGATCACCAGCATGGTCAAGATGAACCGCCGCTGGGCGCCGATCGCGCGCAGCGTGCCGATCTCGCGGACGCGTTCGAGGGTGGCCATCACCAGCGCGTTGTTGATGATGACCAGGGCGATGAGGAAGATGATCAGGATCGCGATGTAGAGCACCATCCGGATCACGTTGATGAACTGACCGATGAGACCGGCGGCGGTCTGCCAGTCGATCGCCTTCAGCGTCAGGCCGTCGACCTTGCCCTGGGCCTCGATCGCGGCCATCGTCTCGCGGATCTTCTTCGGGTCCTTGAGGATGACGGCGGCGTTGAGCACGACCCCGCGTTCGACTTCGCCCGGCGGGAAGACGCGGCTGCGCGCCTCCTCGCGTTGCAGCTTGCCGCCCAGCGATTCGCCGAGATCGTGCAGGACCGGCCCGACGCCTGGAGTGGTCGTCGCCTGCACGTGGCGAGGCGCCGGCGTCTTCTCGTCACCCTTGTCCGCGGGCTGCGCGGTGCCGAACAACTCAGCCTCGGCGTTCTCGCGGCTGATTTCGCGGGCGCCCGACGCCTTCTGCAGCGCCTGGATCTCCGCCAGCTTCTCGCCGGTCATGAAGCCGTACAGCTCGCGGAACGAGACCAGGTCCATCAGATTCAGCGCGCCCGCCAGCGTCGATCTCTCGAGGCCCTGGAACTCGAACGTGCCGTAGACGGGGACGTTGACCGACTGGACGTAGCCCGATCGAGTGAACGCCTTGATGGTCAGCGTGTCGCCGATCCGGACCCGGTAGAGCTCAAGCGACGGCGCCAGCTCCTTATAGAAGAAGTCGTAGCGCTCGCGGAAATTTTGATCGGTCGTCTGGAAGAACGCCGCCAGCAGCTTGCCGACGTCGCTCTCTTGGCTGCCGAGCGCGCGCTGCAGCTTGGCGCGGAAGTCGGTGGTCTTCGCGGCGTCGAGCTGGAGAAGGATCTCGCGCACCTGCGACACGTTCTCGCGGACCATGCGCTGCAGATCGGGGTCGGTCGCGATGGTCTCGCCTTGCGATTCGACGCCCTCGCGGATCTTGTCGAGCCGGCGGGCCGCCTTGAGCTTGACCTGCTCCTCATAGACGTTCTTCGCGAACAGGAAGCCGCGCTTGCCGGGCGGGACCAGCGTTCCGTCAACGATCTTCATGCGGTCGAACGCCTTCTGGAAGGCCTGGAAGTCGGTGCCCACGTAGTTGAGGAACAGCAGATCGGCGTCGGCCGCCTGGCTCGCGATCCGGTTTTCGAGGAATTCGAGCGACTCCAGCGGGTCCTTGTCGAAGTCCTGCCAGAACTGGTCCGAGGCCGCGCGCGTGACGGCCGAGGCGTCCTCCTTGTCGATCGCGCGCTCGTCGAGGACGGTCTTCGCGTTCTTGAGGTCGCCTTGCAGGACGGAGACGATCTGCTTGACGTGGCCCTTCTCGCTGGCGACCTGCGCCTCGGCGCGGGCCTTGTCGGCGTCGGTCTTGGCGTCGCGCCGCGCGTAGACGGCGTTGCGCAGCTTCTCCAGCGCGAGGTCGATCGTGTTTCCCGAGGTCACGAGTGCACCGCTGATCCCCATCGGGACCACCGATTTGACGTTGGGCACCTTGAGCAGCGATTCGCGGACCTTCGCGAAGTCGTCGAGCTGCGCGATGTCCGGGTCGCCCATCATCATGCGACCCATCACCTCGAGCGGGTCCTTGGACTTGGCGTTGTAGACCTGGATGTGGCCGGCGACGCTGCCGATCACGCTGCGGCTCATCGAGGCGACAAGGCTGTCGAGCAGCGAGTTGCCCGCGACGACCAGCATGCCGCCGAAGAAGATGATGCCGCCGACGATGATCGTCTTGAGGCGGCTCGCGAACAGGTTGCGGAAGGCAATCTGCGCGGTGACGCCGAATGTGGCGAGCCAGGCTCTCACGCGGGCGCTCCCCCGGGCTGCGGCGCGCGCAGCCCCGCCCCGCCCGTCGCGCCCGCCTCGAGCAGCTTGCCGTCGGCGAGGCGGATGATGGCGTTCGCGTTGTTCATGACGCGCTGATCGTGCGTCGAGAAGATGAACGTCGTCTTCTCGGTCCGGTTCAGCTCCTTCATGAGGTCGAGGATGTTCTGGCCCGTGACGGAGTCGAGGTTCGCGGTCGGCTCGTCGGCGAGCACGATGCCCGGGCGCGTGACGAGCGCGCGCGCGATGGCGACGCGCTGGCGCTGGCCGCCCGACAGCTCGCTGGGCCGATGGTTCGCGTACTCTCGAATCCCGACCCGGTCGAGCAGGGACATGACCCGCTGCGCGCGCTCGGAGCCCGAGAGGCGGCGCTGCAGCAGCAGCGGCAGCTCGACGTTCTGGAACACGCTGAGGACCGATACCAGGTTGAAGCTCTGGAAGATGAAGCCGATGGTGTGCAAACGCAGCGTGGTCAGCTGCCGTTCCGAAAGCTGGCGCGTGTCCTTGCCCTCGACCTGCACGCTTCCCGACGTGGGCGTGTCGACGCAGCCGATCAGGTTCAGCAACGTCGTCTTGCCGCTGCCCGACGGACCGGCGATGGCGATGAAGTCGCCCTCGACCACGTCCAGCGTCACGCCGCGCAAGGCGGGGACGACGACGTTGCCCAGCGTGTAGTTCTTGACGGCGTCCTTGACGGAAACGATCGCTTTCATTTCACGACCTCTGGTTTGCTCGGATGCGTTTTGCGTCTGCAGCCTGCGCTTCGCGCTTCTGCAGTTCCTTACCGACGATCTCGCGGACCTCTTCCCGATCGGGCAGCGCTTTCAGCTCGGTCACGACGCGCGCCAGCACCTTTCCGAACTGGGCCTGCACCTCGCCGGTCAGGCTCGACAGCACGCGGGTGAACTCACGCGTCCGCCGTTCGTTCGTGCCCTCGATCAGATCGCGCCCGGTCGCGGTGATCTCGATGCGCTTGTGCCGGCGATCGAACGCGTCCTCGGTTCGACCGACCAGCCCGGCGATGACCATGCGGTCCACGAGGTGGCTCGTCGCCGGCGGCGACAGCTTCAGGCACGCCGCGATCGAGGACACCGACACCGGGCCCAGGTGCGTGAGCAGGTGCAGGGCGACCATCTGAGCCATCGTCAGCCCGGCCTCGTTCATGACGGACAGAGTGTCGTCCGCAGAGCGCCTGTGGATGTGGCTCATCATCTCTTCGATCAAAGTGGCCAGCTTGGCCGGTCTGCGCGCGCGCGTTGCCATACCTCAATTAGTGTCACGCTTCGAATTAATTTAAGCATGACCCCTTGTCAAGCGACGACGCCGTCGATCTGTGTGAAGAAGTGTGAATCCGGATTTGGCGGAATCACGCGCCGTTCGCCTTAAATGCGGATACAGTCCGTCAGCCGTCCCACGTCGTGGAAGGAGGAGGTCATGAATCGTTCGTCGATGGTGTGTTTCGCCCTACTGGTCGCCGGCGCCGCGCCGGTCGCGCATGCCGACGTCGAGTTCGCGGTCCCTGACAAGAAGGCGCCCGCCGCCAAGCCCGCGCCCGCGACGGCGCCGGCGGCCGCGCCCGCGCCCGTCATCGCCCAGAAGCCGGAGATGGCACCGCCAGCCGTTCCCGGGAAACCGCCTGCGCCTCCGCCCGCCGCGGCGCCGACGGCGACGACGGCGACCTGGTGGGGACACGCGGCCTGGATCATCCAGACGCCCGGCGGCGCGACCATCGCCATCGATCCCAACCTGGACAATCCGATGGCGCCGAAGATCGAGCAGCCCAAGGTGCTGGACGCGATCCTGGTGACGCACGGGCACGCCGATCACGTCGGCAACGCCGCGGACCTGGCGAAGAAGACCGGCGCCAAGGTGATCACGTCATTCGAGCTGGCCACGCTGATCGGCGCGGCGAACTCGGAAGGTATGAACATCGGCGGCACGACGACCGTGAAGGACGCGACCATCCACCTTGTCGAGGCGCTGCATTCGGGCGGCTTCGGTCAGGACAAAGCCGGGCCCAAGTACGGCGGACCGGCGATGGGTTTCGTCATCGAGATCGCGAAGGGGCCGGTCATCTACCACGCGGGCGACACCGACGTGTTCGCGGGGATGTCGCTGATCGCCGAACGCTACCACCCGACGATCGCGATGCTGCCGATCGGCGGCCACTTCACCATGGATCCCGCGGGCGCGGCGCTCGCCTCGAAGATGTTGAAGGTCAAGACCGTGATTCCGATGCACTTCGGGACCTATCCGGTGCTGACCGGGAAGCCCGATGAGCTGACGGCGCAGCTGAAAAAACAGCACGTCTCGGCCAAGATGGTCGAGTTCCGCAGCGGCATCGGTCAGATTTTGAAGTAGCCTTTCGCGGTACATGCTGCCGCATTTCGATCTCGCGCAGTCGGTGATGCTGTTGATCCCGATGCTGCTGTCATTGACCGTGCACGAGTGGGCGCACGCCTGGTCGGCCTACCGACTGGGCGACGACACCGCCGCGATGCAGGGGCGACTGACGCTGAATCCGATCCCGCACATCGACTTGCTCGGCACGCTGATCCTGCCGCTGCTCGGGATCCCGTTCGGGTGGGCGAAGCCGGTGCCCGTGAACCCGACGCGCTTTCGGCGCAGCGTCAGCATGAGCACGGGCATGCTGATCACCGCCGCGGCGGGACCAGCGGCGAACGTCGTCCTCGCGCTGGCCAGCGCCGTCGCGCTGGGCGTCGTCGCGCACTTCTCGCCCGAGGTCTTGCTCAAACCGATGGGCGTCGCCGCGTTGCTGCGCGGCCTCATCAGCATCAACGTCACGCTGGCGATCTTCAACATGGTCCCGGTGCCGCCGCTCGATGGCAGCCGTGTCGTCGACGGCCTGCTCCCCTACGGCTGGCGTTCGACCTGGGAATCGGTGGTGCGCCTGTCGCCGGTGCTGCTGATCGTGGTGATGGTCTTCGGCTCGACGATCATCGCCGGCCCATCGAACTACGTGATGGGCCTGCTCGACCGCGTGATCGTCTCGATGATCTAGCGGCGTTCTTCCAGCTTCACCTCGACGACGAGGTCGCTGGCCAGGCGTTCCAGGCCGGCGCGCAGTGACGCGAGATCGATCGTGGCCGGGACGCGCACGTGCGCGCGTGCCTCGAACAGCATGTCGCCCGACATCGGCGCACTGGTCCGGTTGGTGATCAGCTCCTCGACGTTGACGCCGCTGGCAGCGAGCAGCTGGGAGATCTCGCGGACGATGCCGGGGCGATCGAGGCCGACCAGCTCGAGGTCCATGCTTCGGTCACCAGGCCCGCGCGACGTCGTCGACGCCGCCTCGGCGATCACCTTGAGACCGCGCGACTCGAGCGCCGCCAGCGCGGCCAGCGCCGGCTGAACCTTGTCCGGCGGCAGCTCGGCGCGCAGGATGCCCGCGAACTTCCCGGCGAGATGCGACATCCGGCTCTCCAGCCAGTTGCCGCCATGCGCGGCGATCACACCTGCCACCAGCTCGACGAGCCCCGGACGATCGGGCCCGAGCAAGGTCAAAACGAGATCGGTCATGGGGGCGAGGATAACCCCTCTTCGGGCGGCTTGCCCTCACCCCGACCCTCTCCCGCGAAGCGGGAGAGGGAGGCGGAATCGTCCGCCTCTAGTGCGCGCGAACCGCGCAGACGGCGTCAACCAGGTGACGCCCGCACGTTCCGGCGCGGGTGACCGTGCGCTTGCCCGGCCAGTGCGCTTCGATGCTCTTGGCGTGGCAATCGGCGACCGCGGTGTAGACCGCGTCCTCCGATTCAGGAGCGCCGTCGGCGGCTGCCCACCGAAACAGCGTCGTGCTCCCGATCTCGCGGATCGAATCGCGATCGAAGACCATGTGGTTGCCGCGCTTGCTCTCGCACGCGAGGTCCCACGACCCTTCGATCTGCGACGACTGCGTCGACATCGACGCGTCCGCCTGATCCCCGCCACTCATCGACACCGTGCCCACCGGTGGTCCCGCGATAACGGTCACCACCCCAGTGCTGTTTTCATTCGATTGTTCCCATCCACTCTGTCGCCGCCACCCGAAGTCATCGAATCCCTGTCCTTGTTCCCTGACCACCGCCCCGGTCAACATCATCAACCCCATCACCGCGATCCACATAACCGAACCACTCCTTTCTTTTGAAAAGGATCCTGTGATCCTTGCCTTCTGCCTCGTTCTTTCTTGCTTCTCCCGTCTACCGCCCGATCACCATCGATCGGACGGCGCAGAATCTGAACCGTCGCACCTCCTGGTGCAAGTTACTTGTCCGTTCATCAACGACGTTTTACGCGGTGTATTCCCTGTTGAAACTTCGTCGTGACCGTTACGAAACCGAGATGTCCACGCTGGGACGCAGCTCGGCGCAAACCGCGAGAACATCGTGGATCAAGTTCTTCTTGAACGCCGGAACCAGCGCCGCGTCGCCCGCCTTGCCCTCGTCGATGTTCACGAAGGCCACCTGCGTCAGCAGGTAATCGAAACGCGGCGCCCACTTGCGCGCGCCCAGACGCGCCGTCGTCGAGCAGTTGTCGATCATGTACGCGACACCGCGTGCGTGCATGTACGGGTTCAGCGAGTCGACCGACTCGATCACCGACTCGTTCGCCGCCTCCGAGTACGGATGCCCGTGCTCCAGCAGGATGTCGATCTGCGCCATCATCGTCGCGATGTAGACGCCGGCCGTGAACGCGTTGACCGGCGTCTTCGCCTCGTCGCGCTTCGCGCGCACGCCCGCGCCGACCTTCCAGGTCTCGGTCCCGTCGATCTTGCCCATCGGCTGCTTCTTGAGGCGGTCGCCCGCCAAAACGACGCCGCGGATCTCGTTGCCGCTCGACACCTCGTCGTAGATCTCAGCCAGAACCTCGCGCGCCGCCGGATACGCCGCCGTATACGCCTTCTCGAACGCCGCCCTACCATCCGCGTCGAGGCCGTCGTACACCGCGCGGATGCCGCGCTTCGAGATCGTCTTCGAGATCGGCCCGGTGATCGACTCCGCCGAATTGAGGAACGCCGCTTCCTTGCTCATCCCCTGCGCGACGTAGCGGCGATACAGCGCCTCGATCACGCCGTGGACGGCGCCCAGCAGGATGCCGCGCTCGCCGTAGATGTCCGACTTGAACTCGGACTCCAGCGTCGTCTCGAACGTGTACGGCGAGCCGAGCGCCACCGACCACCCGATCGCGTAGTCGGTCGCGCGGCCGTCGATGTCCTGATGAATGGCGATGCTGGCGTTGATGCCGGCGCCGTTCACTTCCTTGCCCTGCACGTACAGCCGCCGCACCGACGGTCCCATCCCCTTCGGGCAGGCCGCGATGACGTTGATGTTGGCGGGCAGCTTCGCGCCGACGTTCTTGAGGTGGCCGATCAGGAAGCCGTGCGACAGGCCCAGCGTCGATCTGGGCCGCAGGCTCTCGAACACCTTCGGGTACAGCTCGGCTTGCGCCGCGTCCGAGATCAGCAACAGCGCGATGTCCGATTCCTTGATGACGGCGAACATCTCGCCCAGCGTGCCGTTCTCCTCGGTGAAGCCCGCCTTGCGCGCGTCCGCCATCGAGCTCGATCCACCGCGGAGGCCGATCTTCACCTTGATGCCGGTGCCCTCCAGCGAATCGCGGAGGTTCTGTGCCTGCGCCGGGCCCTGCGAGCCCCAGCCGATGACGCCGATCTGCTTGACGCCCGCGAACGCCTTCGTCAGCAGCGGGAACAGGTGGCGCCCGCCTTTGACGATCTGTTCGCTGCGATCGCTCATCTTGACGGTGTCGACGGAAAAAATCTTGGACGAGAAGCTCATGGGACGACCTCCACTTGGGCCAGATGATAGGCGACGGCCTCTATTGCGCAAAATGACTTAAATTCACTTCAGTGTTGCAATTTTCGCAACAAACGCCACCATGGATAATCACCATGGATTACAGCGGCTTGCAGATGTTTCTGGAGCTCTCGCGCGCGCTGCATTTCCTGCGCGCCAGCCGCGCTTGCCACGTCAGCCCGTCGACGCTGTCGCGGGTCGTGCAGCGCCTCGAACAGGAGACCGGATCGCTGCTGCTCGAACGCGACAAGCGCTCGGTGCGGCTGACGCCGGAAGGCACGCGCTTCGCCGAGCACGCGCGCGACACGCTGGAGCGCTGGCAGCGGTTGCAGCGCGACCTGCGCGGCGGCCGCGACAAGCTCGCCGGCAGCATCGCGATCTTCGCGTCGGTGACCGCGTGCCAGAGCTTCCTCCCCGAGCTGCTCGGCGCTTTTCGCGGGCGGCATCCCGACGTCCGCATCCAGCTCGAGACCGGTTACGCCGCCGACGCGCTGGAACGACTGTCCGACGGCCGCGTCGACGTCAGCGTCGCCGCGATCCCGCCGCAGCTTCCGCGCGGGCTGGTCGCGCGCGTCCTGCTCTTCACGCCGCTGGTGTTCGCGGCGCCGCGCGTGGCGTGCGAGGTCGAACGCCTCTGCCATCAGCGGCCGCTGCCCTGGACCGACCTGCCCGTCGTCTTGCCGGCGTCGGGCCACGCGCGTGACAGCGCCGACCGCTGGTTCCGCCGCCGCCGCGTCGCGCCGCGGGTCTACGGCGAGGTCCCGGGCAGCGAGGCGATCCTCGCGCTGGTCAGCCTGGGCTGCGGCGTCGGCATCGTCCCACGCCTGGTGGTCGACGAGAGCCCGCTGCGCGGCAAGCTGACCGTCCTCGACGCCGACGACGGCGGGGCCGCGCTGGGCGAGTTCCGCGTCGGCGTCTGCACACAGCGAAAAAAGCTGACCTCGCCGCTGG
>DATMZL010000708.1:0-7086 GCA_035607075.1 Polyangia bacterium | reverse complement strand
CGCCGCCGCCGAGAACGTGATGGTGAAGCCGGTCGCCGCGATTGCCGTGACGTACCCGTAAGCGTTCCAGTCGAGGATGCACAGCGGCGAGTAGAAGGTGTCAGGGAAGGGCGCCGGCAGGACGATCGCGATGGTCCCCGCGCCGCCTGCCACCGCGATCTGGTCGACGTAGATCCGGTTGTGGCAGCCCACGACCTCCTGTGCCAACTGGGAGTAGGCGGTCGTCACGACCGCAAGCTGCTCCTCCGGCTCCTCGCCAAAGGTCGGCGTGATGATCGCCCGCCGGATCGACTGGTAGTGTGGGTCGTCGGCCATTACCGCTTTGCCGGGGTGTCGGACTTGAACATCGTCAGGGCGACCCATCCGATCCAGTCGCTCGAGGTCAGCTTGAACATCACGAACGGATCGTCGGCCTTGCTCGAGTACCGCACCCGCGAGGACACCCACGGCGACAGGAGCGCGCCCGAGAAGGTGAACGAGTTCGTCTCTCGCTGAAAGATGTTATACGGGGAGGACCCGCCGTAGCGCGTCCATGTCACCGTGACCGGGGCGCCGCCGGCGGTGTTCAGGCTGTAGGCGTCGAAGACGAAGCCACCCGTCGAGTAGTCCCCGTAGGTCAGCCCCAACGGGATCATCGGCGTCAGCCACTCACACGCGACAAGGCCGGCGGTCGGCGTGTTCTCGTCGATCAGCCCGGAGACGCTTCGGATGTTCGCGCCATTGGTGACGACCGTTCCACCGACCGTCAGCGTTTCGTAGTAGCCCAGATGAGCCAGCCTGGTGTGATCCGAATTGCGAGGCTTCAGTTGGACGCTCGGCGTCATCCCGAGGAGGAATTGGCCGGCCGGAGGTGCAAGAAGCAAGGTCGACCATTCCCCCTGCGCCACGTTGTAGATCAGCGACTTGGTGTTTTCGACGCCCCACGCCGCCCGGAGAAGAACCGTGTCCGCGGCGTTGTCCCAACCGATGTAGAGCGGCAGCGCGCCGAATAGCGCCCGCAGCGACGTCGAGATCGGGGCGGAGACTTCGTCGGCCAAGCCGCCGGGCATCTTCTCCACGCCGCGGTTCGAGGTGTAGTAAACCGCACCACGCCCAGAAGTCGACGGCCGCCCAAAGGCCGTAACCGTGAAGGCGCCACCACCGATCCCTGGCACCGCCGCGCCCGGGTTGATGACCGATTCCAACTCCGGCATCTTGTAGAACGTGAACTCCGGAACCGTACCGGTCGCGACCACAAGCCACATTGAGTCTTCAAACAGCGCCACGACCTGATCGCCGAGGTACTCGAAGGACACGAACTTGGAACTCGCGTCGACGATCGAGATGTTCTTCGCCGGAAAGTCCGTCGTCCCGAACGGCAGCGCGGTCGGCGCGCCAGCGACACTCCAACTCACGGAGCTACCCGCGCCGTAGAGGATGAACCCTTTGTAGTAGATCAGGTCGTCGGCCAGGATGTCCGCGACGGGGGTCCCCGCGCTGTCCACCGTCTGCGGCGCCATGAAGTGCGTCATCGTGCCGGCGACCACCTTGTTGCACTCGATCGTCCCGTAGGGGTAGTTGGTCGCCGAATTGTGGTTCAGGTTTCCGCAGTAGTAGAAGTAGTTCGCCCCGCTCACGTTGAACGGGATGACCCTTGACTTGCTGTTGTAGCCCGTGCGCCAGATCGTGTACGCCAGCCCCGCGCCGATCGCCGGGTTACCAGCGGTCGGGGCCGGCCAAATCGTCATATTGACGTTGGTCGTGAGTGAGGCGATCCGAAACGAGATGTAGTTGCCGACGCCCGTCTGGACCCGGAGGATGTCGCCGACGTAGATCTTGTTGAGCGACGGCGTCAGGCCGTAAGGCCCGGTCAGAACATCGGTCAACCATGCCGTTCCAGCCCCGACCACCGCGCCGCCGGCGGCAATCGTGATCGTGCCGGCCGTCGTGAACTTCTCCGCTCCAACCGTCGGGTTCTGCACCGTATTGTCGGCGCTCCAGAGAAACTCCCCGTTGTTATTCAGCGTGTAGTAATTGGTCCCGTCCGTGACCGTGTCGTACACGACCGTCGACATCCCCACACCCGTCGGCATGTCGAAGTTGTTCAGGGTCCCCTGGACGTTGTTCCCAAGGAAATTCGTGCGGCCAACGATGCCGTTCTGGACCGTGTCTCCGGTCGAGTTCAGGATCGGCCACGCGATCGAGCCGTAGTAGTTGATGAGGTTCTGAAACCCCTCGATCGTGAAAGGCGACGTCAGAAACGGCGATGCCCCATGCTCGCCCAACATGTGCCGGGGCTTGGAGGTGATGAAGCCGCCGGGCGTGATCCGAATGTCGTCAGCCACTACCAGTACCCGCTGTCGGCGCCCCACCCAATCCGGTTGGTGTTCGAGAGCTCCAATTGCCGCTGGCCAGTCACCGCGACGCCCTGCATCTCGAGCGTCTTCCTGCGGTCGACGTCGAACCGCGCCATGTCGTCGTAGGCTTCCTGAAACCGGCTCTCCCAAATCTGGAAGTTCTCCTTCAGGTACGCCGCGACATCGCGCAGCGTCCCGAAGAGCGCGACCTGATCGAAGTTCTGGATCAACCAGTTCGACGAGTTGAAGAAGCATTTCGTGTTCGTCGCAACCGCCTGCGCGCCAGGAGCGAGGATCGTGACCTGCGTGGCGGACGGGAACGCCGTCCACGACGTCAGCAGGGTCGACGCAACCGACAGCGGCCCGAGATACCCCGCCGACAGGATCGACAGGTAGCTGCCGATCGTGGCCACGCCACGGCTCGTCAGGAAGACCGTCGACGGCACCGTGAGCGTCGTTGCCGCGCCGCCCGTCGTCGTCGTCCCCGTCGTCTCGATGATCGGCGTCAGTTCGTTGTAGCCCTCGAAATTCAAGATGTATTGGCCGCTCGAGGGACCCGAACCATCAGGCGTCGGGAAGACCTGCACGTTCGGGCCGAGTACCGCGAAGTACTGCGGCTCTCCCTGCTGCGCGTTGGCGCCATCCCCGTAGCGCCGGCGCAACTCCTGAACGTCGTACGACTCCATCGTCACCGGCTGGCCCGCCGTCGTCAGCCAGTACAGGTGCGAGATGTTCGTCATGCCGGCCGGAATCGCGTAGACCGCGTTGCCCTGTGTCGTCGCGGCGGGGGTCGTGAAGTACGACAGCGACCAGCGCCGATCCGTGTTGATCCGCTTCTGCAGCGAATTGAAGAACTTCAGAACCGCCGCGGCAAGCGTTGTGTCCTGACCGGAATCGCCAAGCGCCGTGGGGTAGTGCGCGCAAATCTCGCTGTAGAGCTCTGACCACTCACGCGCCAAGGGTCGCCCCCTATTCCGCTACGTCGGCTGCAACCTCGGGCGTCGGCTCGGGCTCCTCGACAACGGCCTCTCCGCCCGCTGACGCCATTTCCGCGTTGAACTCCTTCGGGTGCTTGGAGAAGACATGGTGCGTCATCACCTTGCGATCCGAATTCGTGTACTGAACGCAGTACGGGCAGAGGTACGGATCCAACAGCAACGCTTCGTGAATGTAAATCTTCAGCGCGTCCTGTACCCGCGACCGCTCGCTCGGATACGTCTCTTCGATGTACCCGCCGCCGTTCTGCTTGATCTGCTCCTTGACCGGCGAGTTGGAGATCACGTTCATGTCGCCGACCTTCTTGCCGTTGCGATAGAAGACCGCGGCATTCTGAACGTACCAGCCGCCCTTGCCGATCGGGCCGATGTACGGCTTGTCCAAGCGGAGGCTGCCCCGCACCATCTTCGGGTCGCGGGGCTCCTCCATCTTCTGGCCGGCTCGCCAGGTGAGCCGGGTCTTCTTGATCTGCGCCAGTTGCTCGGCAACCGTCGCCTGAATGAAATCCTTCAGCTTCGTTCCCTCGACCTTGACCCGCTCCATCCCCGCACCGCGAAGACTGGACTCGAGGGCTTGCGCGTTCTGCGTCAGCATGACTACTCGGCTACGCCGTCAGAAAGTCCAACCTGAGCGGCATTCACGTAGGCAAGGTAGACAGGGTTGATGACGCCAGCGCCCTGAGTCGTCGACGTCGCGATCGACCACAGATCGCCAGCAGCCCATGCCGCCGCGAACGTGTAGTCCGTGAACGGCGAAAAGAGCTCCGTCGTGGCCGCAGCCGCGACGACGATGTTCGCCTTGCCGCCAGTCGCCGCCGCAACGCCGTTCTTATACAGCGTCACCACGCCGACGTTGACCGTCGTGGTCGTTGCGATCACATACCAGATCCCGACCGGGATCCACTTCTCCGCCAGACCCACACGCCCCGACAGCGCGTACCGCTGCAGCAGCGCATCCGTCAGTCCCGAGGGCGTCACCACCCTCTGCGACTCGGTGGTCCCCGACGTTGTCGTGGAGCCAAGGGAGCCGCTCCGAAGCAGGCCCGTCATCAATGCGTTCGAGTAAGACATCGTTTTTCTCCCTTAGCTTTCTGTTCCGTTTAAGCCGAAGCTGCCCTGACCTGATGCTCCTCCGCGTCGGTGTCGTAACGCCATGCCAGCACGAACCCGCCCATGTAGAAGCTGGCCTCGCGCCGGTCGCGACCGAAGTCCTGCGGGATGCCGTACCGGAGGTGGGGCGCCTGCGCGACCGCCTGGAGGCAGTTGTCGGCGCCGAAGTAGAAGCCTTCCGCGAAGCCGACCGTGTTCGTGCCGGAGGGCGAGGACGTCGCGTTGTTCTCCTCGACGAAGCGCACGGCGGCGTACTTGCCGACCTCGCTGTAGAACAGCTTGTCGGGCTGGTGGTACTTCGAGACGTCCAAGAACTCGGTCGAGTCCTTGATGCCGCGAACGTGGTCGACATGCCCGATGCAGAAGTAGCACCCCTCGGAGAGCGCCGGGATGCTGTTGGTCCGAAGGTAGTCCGAGACGTCGCGAACGTGGAACGGGGTCATCATCGAACCCGCCACGCCACCGGCCGTGCCGGTCGTCGAGAAGACGCCGGTCGACGCCGTCAGCGGCGTGTAGTACACGCGGCCGAGCGAGTAGGCAGCGTAGGCCACCTTGTCGATGCCCTCGATCTGGTCCTGACGCAGGGCGAGCGCCACCATCTGACCGATCGGGAACTGGCTGAACGTGTCCAGCCGCTCCGTCCACGACACGCTGTTCGCGTACTCCGTGACGGTGATCGTGGTCTGCACGATCGGGAAGTTCGTCTCCGGGACCGGGTCAACCTCGCCGATGCCGGCGGTGTTGAGCGGGGTGACCAGGCGCCCGATCTTGTCGATCAGGAGACTGCCGCTGCGGTGCTTGCCATACGACGCACACCCGAGCGTCATCTGCTCGAAGTACGTCGTGTGGGTTGCGCGCTGCCGGAGTTCCGCGTCGATGGACGCGGTCGCCGAGTAGCCGCCGTAGGTGTTGGAACCGAAATTCATCGACATCGCTTACCTCCGGGCCGCTGCTCGGCCTTTTGCTGCTCTGATTTCCCCAGCCACATTACCGATCCTGCTCCAGAACTTTTCCCCATTCACCAGTTGCAGGTTCCGGTCGTCCAGGTACTCCTGCGTGTGCTGGTCGAGCGGCTTCTTGCGCTCGTCGATGAAATCCGTCGCGCCGTAGACCTCTTCGGCCATCGACAGCGGCGGCGGTTCGTCGGGCTTCTTCATCGGGCCTCCCGCGCCGCCAGAGGACGCGCCTTCCGTGTACGGCGCCGAGGCTGCCGGAGCGCGGCCCTCGTTGAAACACTGCAACCCAAGCTGCAGCATCCCCATCGGGTCGAGGTTCAGGCGCTGTTGGTTGTTGCGCACGTTGGCCCGGGCCATCGCGGCGACGAAGCCCTCCTCGTCCGCGGTGACCTCGGGGTGCGAGGACATGAACATCTTCAACGCCAGGCGCTTCTCCAGTTCAGCTTCACGCTGCTGAGCTCGCAGATCGACCTCCTGGCCAATCCGCGTTGCTTCCTCTCGAGCGCGCCCGCGGGAACCCGCATCGAGCAATTCGGCCTGTTTCTCGGGGTCGAGCGTGACGCCCTCAGTCGCCAGTTTCGCGAAGGGATCCTCGCCACGCACAGCCGGCCGCTGCGTTGCGGCGTTGGCCCGGTTCCACTCCGCCTGCGCGGCGCCGCGGAAGTACTGCGCCTCGCCCTCGGCGGAGACCCTGGCCTTACGCTCCTGCTCCAATTCCGCACGAAGCGTGGCATCGCTCGGGGGAGCGGCAGCGGCGGCTTCAGCCTTCTTCGCGTCTTCGGTGAGTTGGTTCACTTCGCCCCCCCGCACTTCGGGCACTCGTAAATGTCCTTGGCGGCGTCTATCACCGGCGGCATCGGGAACGTCTCCGCAGGCGTCTCGTCGACGACAGCATTAGGGTCCGGGGGCGATGATGGCGTAACCAATCTCCCAATATGGATTTGGCCACGACCGCCGCACTCCTCGCACGTTCCAGACATCAGTTCGATCCCTTCTCTTCGGGAAAGGTCAACTCAGCGAGTTGCGCCTTTCTACGCGATTGCTCCGACTCGGCCTCGGCCACAATCGCCTCTTTGAGTTCGTCGATCGCAAGAAAATAGCCCGTCGCTCGGGCGGGTTCTTCGGTGCGAATCAGGTTGCGGGCGCGATCGTCGAGCGACTCGACGCATGTACGCAGCCACACAGGGGTATCTTTGGGCCAGTTCACTCAGCCTGTCCAGTCGCTCTTCAGGGGGTCGATCTTGCCGCGCTGCCAGTCCTGCGAGGAAGGATCCTGCGCGGGCTCGATCGGGTTGCGAACCCCCGTCGCGTCGGTGACACCCTTGCGAAGGATGTCGCTGTCGCCGAGGTTCGCCGCCTTGTCGGGAGGGGTGACTTCGGTGAAGCCTTCTACGAGCGTACCCTTGAGGCCGCTGTTGCTGCCTGGGGAAGAATCGCCGGTCTTCACTTGCCGGTCATCGGGCTGATCTCGCCCTTCTGATCCTTGTAGGCCGAGAGGTTCGTACCGTCGTCGCCGAGGCCGTTGGGCGTGTCGTTTGCAAAGAGATCGGAGTTGGACTTGGCCGGCGTCTGCGAGGGGTAGTCGACGGGAGTGAAGCCGACCATGCCGAGGGAGCCCGACGTCTTCTCGTCGGAGCCCTTCTGGTCGGGCGCATTGGAGCCGGGGAGGCTTTTCACGAGTGACATCTG
>DATMZL010000478.1:0-3704 GCA_035607075.1 Polyangia bacterium | reverse complement strand
AGCGGCACGGAGATGACCGAGGGTTGCGGCAGCGCGCCCGACACGCGATCGGCGAACCAGATGAGCGACGAGCCGCCCGAGCCGCTCGATGAACCGTTGCCCGCGACCATCATGTCCGGGTGGCCGAGCAGCCCTTGCCCGACGCAGGTGGCGAGCACGGTAATCGCCGCGACGGTCCACATCGCCAGCGCGAGCTGCGACAGATCGTAGCGCCACGCGGACGCCATCGGCGGGCGGACGCGCCGCCACCCGAACACGAGGAACAGCCCGGCGACGATCGCCGCCGCGGGCACCGACGTCTGCGCGAGGCCGATGCCCAGCAGGATCCAGTGGCGCGCGCGCAGCGGCGTCCAGGGCGAACGCGACAGCGCGAACGCGAGGAGCAGCAGCACGATCAGCGTGCTCCAGAAAAGAACGGCCGGGCCCAGGCGCGGACCGTCGACGAACAGCAGCCAGCGATCCGCCGGCAGGTCGATGCGGACGGAGGCGTTGACCCCGGGGACGCGCAGGTCGACGTCGCGCGCGCGGAACCGGAACGCCAGCCCGTCCGGCTCGCGCCAGCCGAGCTCGATCGCGCTGGCGCCCGGCGCGACGGGAACCGTGACCATGCGGCCGTCCTGACGCAGCGGCTGCGCGATGCCGTTGATCGTCACGCGCTCCAGCGTCGCGCCCTCGGGCAACGCGAACGCGTGCTCGCCGCCGCGGCTCGAGCGCATCCGCACCGTCAACGTCGCCGCCGTCGAGCGGATCCCGGGCGCCAGAACAAGCTGCGCGTCGTCGACCGTCAGCGTCTGGCCGCCGGTACCCGCGGGACGGGTGATCGCGATGGCGACCTTCTCGCCGGGCCACGGGCGATACGTCGGCGCGCGCGCCCCGCCCGCCGCGGCCAGCTGCACCGGCGGGATCCCGGAGAACGTCGCGTGCCAGATCGGCGAGACGATCACATCCCAGGTCTCGGACCAGGCTGACGCGGCGGGCGCTTCCAGCGTCATCGCCGGCGCCTGTGCGAGGACCGAATCCCAGACCAGCTCGCGCTCCTCGGCGCCGAGGTTCACCTGCACCTTCCCCTTCACCACGCGCACGCCCTCGGTGAGCACGGACTCGCCCTGCAGCACCGGAATCTCGAGGACGATCGCGGCGCCCGTCGGCGACGCCCGCGTCACCGTCGTGCGCACCAGCCACTTGAGGCCAAGCTGCAGGACGCGATCGACGGTGACGAACGGGGGCAGGCTGGTCGCCGTCAAACCGCCCGCGCTGCCCTTCGCGTCGCTGCCGGTGCCGCGTTGCGCGTGGCTCTCCTCGCGCGCCAGTTGCAGGTTGTCGACCACCTGCCCTTCGTCGTTCAGGCCCTCGACCCGCCAGCCGCGCACGGCTGTCGTCAGCGCGTGGGGCGGGAGCGGGAACGGGATCTGCACGACGTCGCGCGCCGGCAGCGGCCCCTCCATGACGATCTGGTGGCCGCCCGCCGGCAAGCGGATGTACAGCGAGCCGGCGTCGTCGCGCACCAGCGTCCCGGCGGGCTTTCCGTCGAGCAGCACCTGCGCCGGCAGCCAGTGCTTGGCGTGGCCGGGCAGCTCCGCCACGGTCGCCGCCTCGGCGCCGACGTCGAACTTCAGGCGCAGGCGATCCGGCGAGGCCTCGACGGCCAGCCGGCCGATCGACGCGCAGTGCGGCTCGCACTTCGGCTTCTCGACGAGCCGCTCGCGCAGCTTGGTCAGCAGTTCTTCGGACGGAACCGGCAGGGTGTCCGCGGCGCGAGCCGTCGCCGGCGCCAGCAGGGCCATCGCGCCAACGCCGACGACGATCAGGAGCGCAGCCGGCGCCGCCGCCGCGCCCAGCCGCCACTTGTCGGCGAAGCCGCGCCGGCCGCCGATCAGCCACCAGATCAGGATCGCCGCCAGCGCCACCCGCAGGAAGGCCAGCACCAGGTTCAGCCAGGGCGGAATCAACCAGAGCTGCAGCCGCTGCGTCCGTTCGACCGGCCCGTTCCAGCGGAGGCCGATCACCTCGCCGGACCAGTGCGGCACGCCCGGCCCCGTCTGCACGACGACGCTCGGATCGTAGAGCTCGTTGTTCTGGGTCAACTCTGCTTTGCGTCGCTTGCCCGACGACGACGACCATCCGCTGACGCCACGGTAGGACTTCTGGTCGTCCTCTTTTGCTTCGCCCTTCCCCCCGACCGCGCGATTGGCTTTCAGCCCCAACGTGAGCTCCGGTTCGGCCGGTGGCGCCTGCGGAATGTCGGCGCCCGCGCCCGTCATCTCGCCGTCCATCACCATTTGCCGAGCTGCCGGCACGAACGCCTTGGCGAGCAGGCCGCTATCGCCGCCGCCCTGCTCCGCCGCCAGCGCCGGATGTAAACCGACGCGCACGTGGTAGACGGCGAACGGGATCGCGATCAACACCAGCCCCACCCACACGCCCAGCCGGTACGTCGCGACGGCCCGACGGAGCGCGCCCGCGGGCAGCGCCCGCACAAGCGCCTCGCCGATCAGCACCGCCAGCCAGATCCACTTGGGCGCGCCGCTCTCCGGAAACACCAGCGCCAGCGTCACCAGCGCCAGCGCCCCCACGCGCACGCCGAACAGCTTCCCGATTCCGATGCCGATGATCAGCATCAGGAACAGGTCCAGCAGCGTCCAGTCGCGCACCCAGCTCGAACCGACGCTGTCGGCGCCCGACACGTGAAACAGCCGCCAGCCCGGCGGGAGCGACAACCGCGCCGCGACCGACTGAAAATCGTGATCCCAGCCGACCGCCGGTATCCCCGCGCCCGTGCGCTCAACGCGGCTCTCGGCGACGATCGACGCGGTCGCGTCGCGGATCTCGATCCCGTCGCCCGCACCCGCGCCGGCGCCGTCGAGGCGTGTGATGAACTGGTCCTTGCCGCTGACCGCTGCGCGCCCGAGATGCGATTCCGGGCCCATCGACAACCGCCACGCGCGGTGAAACGACGCCGTGATCTCGTCGCGCGCCGTCAGCCCGTGGCCGTCGAAGTCGAGCCACAACGACCGCTGCAAGGCCAGCTGGTCGGCCGCCGGATCGGCGTCCCCGCGACGCCGTTCGACAAGCGCCATCGTCGCATCGGCCGCCATGATGTACGCGGGCAGGGCCTTCCACTCGTCGGGCAGCGTCGTCTGCTGCGGGTCGACGCCCGGCACGCCCTCGACCGTGACCACGCGCAGCGGCGGGTGCGACTCGAAGACCCACACCTCCTCGCCCTCTTTCCATGGCCCGTCGGGACGGGGACGCGTGATGCGCGGGGTGGGCGCGCCGTTGCGCGCGTCCAGCGTGATCACCCACTGCCCCGGGCGCAGCTGCACGCGCAGCCGCCCGTCGGTCTCGACGCGGACGGGGAGCTGGGCGTCCAGCGCCACCGGCACGAAGCCAGGCGGCAGGCTCTTGCCCAGCACGACCTCCCGCGCCTTGCCCGCCACGTTCAGCGAGATCCGCGTCGTGAGCCGCAGCGGGATGTCGTCCGCGACCCGCCGGTGAACCGAGATGTCCAGGCGATCTTCTTCGCCCGCCTCGCCCGCTTCGTCGTCGTTGCGCAAGAACAGCGTGCCCGCCTCGGAGCGGCTGGGAAACTCGACCGCCTTCCCGGCCAGCGTCAGCGACAGCAGCGCGGCGCGCGCCGGAACGCGCAGCGTCTCGGGCAGCCGTTTCCAGGTGAACGTCCCGGTGATGGTGTGGCGGCCCGCCGT
>DATMZL010000522.1:0-4395 GCA_035607075.1 Polyangia bacterium | reverse complement strand
GGACTGTTGGCGGCCACCGTGAGTCCCGCAGACTCTCACCTGCGCAGTACCTGTTCAATTCCACGTGCGACGCTGACCGACGGCAACCGGTCGGGCCGATCGTACACCTACACGGATCTCGGCGAGCTCAAGGACGTCACGGAGTGCGTCGACGGCAAAGATTTCGTGACGTCGTTCGAGTACGACCAACTCGGTCGCGCGAGCGTCATTCGATACCCGCAGGTCGGCACGGAGCGCCTGGCCGTCGAATATCACTACTCGGCCCTCGGGTTCCTCTACTACATCACCAATCAAGCCGACGGCTCTCTCTACTGGGCGGCGACGAGGATGAACGCACGCGGAGAAGTGACCGACGAATACACCGGCAACGGCGTCCAGACGATCTCGAATCGAAACGACGTCACCGGGTGGCTGATGGGCTCAACCAGCACCGCTCACGCTGACGGCGACAATCTGATCCAGCTGGCGACCTACCAATACGACCAGATCGGGAACCTCACTTCCCGAACCCGCGCTGATGCCTCGAGCGCCGCGGCTTTCACCGAAACGTTCACCTACGACGCGCTCAACCGCCTCTCGACGGCGACCACGTCGAGTCCGACGCAGCACTCCGAACGCTACCTGTACGACGACCAGGGGTTGGGAAACATCACCGAAAAGGGCGGGCAGACCTACACCTATACGGGCTGCACCGCGGGACCGCACGCCGTGTGCACCGTCGGTACGGGATCGCCCTTCGTCTACGACGACAATGGCAACGTCGTCCGGGCCGCCGATCGAAGGATCGAATACAACGCTGCGAACAAGACGACTCACATCGAGAACACCGCCACCTCGGAGACGATCGACTTCGTCTATGACGCCGACGGCAACCGCGTCGTGCAGGAAGTCGGCACGGTCGGGGCGCCGGCGGGCTCGTCCGCCCGCACGGTCTACGTCGGCCTAGGCAGTACGGGCAAGAGCCTCTACGAGCGGACGACCCGGGGCGATTCGGTGGAGCACACCCAATTCATCTACGCCGGTTCGCTTCACGGAGGGAACGCCCTCGCGCTGCGCGTGACGAGCGAGAGCGGCGGAACGGAGTCCACTGCGACGAAGTACAACCACTTCGATCATCTCGGGTCCGTCACCACGATGAGCGATGAGACCGGCCACGCCGTCGGCCTCAGCTACGACGCCTTTGGGGCGAGGCGGGATCCCAGCGGACAGGCTGCGGACGCCAGTTCACTTGCGCTGCAGCCAGGTCATCGCGAGTTCACGGGCCACGAGGCCATTCCGGGCATGGGCCTCGTGAACATGAACGGTCGCGTTTACGACCCTTTGTTGGGCCGGTTCCTGTCCCCCGACCCCAACGTGCAGTTTGGCGGGGATCTGCAGAGCTACAATCGATACACCTACGTCGGCAACAACCCCCTCCGGTACACGGACCCGACTGGCTATTTCTGGGGGGAGAGGGCCCTCAATTTCGTCCTCAAATTCTCCTGGACGCTGACAGAAACAATCGGCGTCGCCGCGTTCTGTGCCTCCTCGGCGGGCGCCGGATGTATCGGAGCGATGCTGTTTTTCGCCGCGCTGAACTCGGCGATCGCTTATGGAAGCGGCGCATCCTGGAGTCAGGTTGCACAGGTCGCAGCAATAACGGTCATTACCGAGGAGGCGGCGATCCTCACGGCGGGCGCGGCTACGTTGCCCGGGGAAGAGATGATTTTTGCGGACGCGACCATCGGCTTCGCCCAGGGCGTTACGACGGCGAAGCTCTCCGGGGCAAGCGACATGGCGGCGCTGAAGGCGGGACTCCTTGGAGCGGCCATCGCGGGCGGATCGGCTGCACTGACCGTCGCTTCATCGCACCTTGCGGAGGAGGGCATCCCATCCGACGCAAAAGAGGGGGATTACTATGCAGGCAAAATGGAGGACAATGGCTACGCGAAAACTGCCGCCAAACCGCATGCCTTTCCGAATCACGAAGCCGGCGAGGGATATTCGATTGGCCCCAACGAAGCGAACTACGATATCACCGGGGATGGCGCATACAAACCCTTCAATCGTTGGTTCTCCGACAACGTCCCGTTCTCTAATTACGGGGGCTACGTGCAAGACGGTATAGACTTCAACCCCCAGACAAATTGGGAATGGGTGCAATGGGCGGGGTACTTCCTAACGGCGCAGACGATGACCTACGGAGGCGCTGCCCTGGCGACGACCGGCGGGATCTCGGCCGTGGTCCAATTCGCAACCGACTAGCGGTGAGGCCTTGCCGATCCTCCTCAGCGTGAATCTGCGAGGGGGCCGGAGACGCTGCTTCAGCAGCTGGTCGGGTTCGGTTGGTTCGGTGAGGCCGTGTTTGCGGGCGGCCAAGTACTAGCTCACACGTTGAACTTGAAGTGAATCACGTCCCCATCCCTTACGACGTAATCCTTTCCCTCCAACGCCATGCTTCGCGTTCGCCGGCACGGCCTCGCCACTTGCGGCGCCTTCGCACTGCGCTTCACCGTCGCGCGGCACTCGTCATCGCTCGCCGTCAAAACTTGATCAGGTCCAGGATCATGTACGCCGTGCGCGCGGCCACGTGCAGGTGACCTGCCCGGCGTTTTTCGGACCAGCTGAAACCTGAGATGGTGAAGATTCTGCGCGAGACGGACAGGACGCCGATCGCAAGCAGACGATCTACGTGTGGCCGGCGGCCAAGGACGCGCCGGCGATCGGCCGCATGTCCGAGCTGGCGGCGTAGTACCCACGGTACAGCTACCGGCAGGGTGCGAATCTTCCTCGCACGCGACAGACACCACATGGGAAACGACCGCGCAGGTCAGTCGCGCGCGCGACCGCGTGCAGGCCGGGCTCCTTCAACCCCAGACCTCTCCAGGAACGCCGGCCGATCCGCCGCGTCCAAACTGGCGATCTCCGCCTCGGCCGCCGCGCATATCACGACGACTGGCGCCCCTCAGCGTCGGCGTGGGCGCGCAGCGCGCTCACGTAGTTGTCTTTTCCGTTACTCCTCGGCGACGTTCGCCACGTAGAAGACTTCTTCAGCTTCAGCAGCCCCAGGTCGCGTACCAGCGTCGCCGCGCCGGCGCGCGAGACGTCAGGGCAGGAGCTCTTCGGCGGAGACCACGTATATCTGGTTGGACGACTTCTTGATCGTGACGTAAAGCCGGTTGTCGAACACCGCCACCGTCGGCTCCGCGTTGCTGAGCATGGCGCCGGGGATCTCGTACCACGAGCCGAACGGCTGCTGCGGCAGGGCGGAGTTGAAGTACAGGCGGCTGTTGCTGCCGCGTGCCACGATGATGAGCCGTCCGGCGTAACTGGTCGCCGCCAGCGCTCCGGTCGGGAATACACCGGTTGTCAGCTCGCTCGGGATCGTGTCCCAGCCGATGAATGGCTGCTGCGGAAGCGCGACGTTGACGGTGTACTGGTTGCTCCCCGCGGCCTGGGCGAAGATGTAGAGGCGATTGTCAAAGCTGGTCGCGGCCAGCGGGCGATCAGTGGTGCCACCGACGGGCTGCCAGCCGATGAAGGGTTGCTGGGGCAGGGCGACGTTGACGTAGATAGAGTGGTCCGCGCCGTCGCCCTTCGTGAACAGATACAACCTGTTGTCGAAGGCCGTGGACGCGACGGCCTGGTCGGTCTGTCCACCGACCGGTTGCCAGCCAATGAAGGGTTGCTGGGGCAAAGCGACGTTGAAGTAGACGTTGTGGTCCGTGCCGTTGCCCCTCGTGAACAGATACAACCGGTTGTCGAAGGGGGTTGCCGAGATCGCGGCGTCCGTGATGCCACCGAGCGGCTGCCAGCCGATGAAGGGCTGTTGGGCCAACGCGACGTTGAAGTAAATGGTGTTGTTCGATCCGTTGCCGGCCGTGAATAGGTACAGGCGACTGTCGAACGCAGCCGAACCCAACGGCCGCGCGGTTGCCCCGGCCACCTGAGACCATGCGCTCCATTTGAGCGCGGGCCCCAGGAGGTGCCGGCGCGGCCCGGCCAGATAGGCCGCGATCTTGATGATCTGGGTGGGAGAGATCCGATATTGCCCCGGCACCGCTCCGTCGCAGTACCTGAAGTAGCTCATGATGTTGGTGCGGTCAGGGGAGAAGTAGCCGTTGAACGTTCCGTTCGTGTACGCGAACGTCATCTTGCCTCGGTAGGTCGGGGCGCAATCGTCCGCGACCGGGTCCTGGAAAGCGACCGGGATCCCTGCTTGGATGCTAGGCGCAGTATCGGCGAGCCCGTCGCCGTCGAAGGTTGTCGCGATCAGGTTATTCCAGATTCCCTGCCGCTGGCTCTGCGTCGTGGGCGGCTGAAGGGCGTTGCTTGCGATCGTCTTGAACCCGGCGTCGAACATTTTCCCTTCGGCGAACACATGGGCCAGGTTGAAGTAATGGCCGCCCTCGTGGC
>DATMZL010001690.1:0-2986 GCA_035607075.1 Polyangia bacterium | reverse complement strand
CGAAAAATAGTCCCGTGTCGATGACGCCAGGAATCAAGCGCACCGTGGCATCGAACGCACGCGCCGCGTTCGCGTCGGCGAACGGCGTCGCCGGCGCGACGTCGAGCACCAGGTTCCCGTTGTCGCTGACGAAATGCCGGCCGCTCTCGTCCACGCGCGGTGTCACGCGCATCCCGATCGCGATCAGGCGCCGCGTGGCGAGCGCGAGCGACATCGGAATGATCTCGACCGGGATCGGACCGGTCGCGCCGAGCACGGGCACCAGCTTCTCGGGCCCGACGACGATCACCTGGCGGCGCGACGCCGCCGCGACGATCCGCTCGCGCACGAACGCGCCGCCCCGCCCCTTCACGAGGTCGAGGGTGGGCGCGACCTCGTCGGCGCCGTCGACGGTGATGTCCAGCTCGCCCGCCTCGTCGAGCGCGACGACCTCCAGACCCGCTGCGCGCGCTTGACGCGCCGACGCCTCCGACGTGGCGGCGCACGTCACCGACAACCCCGCACGGGCCCGCTCGGCGAGGCCCGCGATGAACGCCGACGCGGCCCGCCCCGTGCCGAGCCCGACGCGCGCGCCGTTCTCGATCAACGCCAGCGCGCTTCGGGCCGCTGCCTCGATTCCGCTGACAGTGGCCGTCATGTGACGCGTGGGGAGCCGGCGAGCTTTGCTCGCCGCGTACCATCGCGGGAGGGTTCGGGAACCCTTTGAGGGTTCCCGTCTACAACAGTCGCGTGCCAGCCGCCCACTTCGGCGGTCAGGCGATCGGCGTCGACAGGGCCCCAACTGCCCGGCGCGTACTCGTGCACGGGCGTCACGTCGCCGAGGATCGGCTCCACGACCGCCCACGCCGCGTCGACACTGTCCTCGCGCGCGAACATCGACGTGTCGCCATCCATGGCCTCGCCCAGCAGCCGCTCGTAGGGAAGCATCTCGCTCTTGTCCTGATGATGCACCAAGCGCAGCTCGGTCGGTTCGGAGACCAGCTGATCGCCCGCTTTTTTCACGCGCGCGCCCAGCGCGATGATGACATCGGGGCTCAGGCGGAAGCGGAGGTAGTTGCCGTCCTCGGGCGCTGTCCGCAGCGGCGGTCGCCGAAGCGTCACCAGCACCTCCGTGCATGACGCCGCCAGCTTCTTGCCCGCGCGGATGAAGAACGGTACGCCTTCCCAGCGCCACGAATCGATCTGCAGGCGCAGGGCCGCGTACGTCTCGACGGTCGAATCGGAGGCGACCCCCTGCTCCGCCCGGTAGCCGGCGTATTGGCCGCGCACGAGATCGCGCGGGCTGAGAGGACGGATGGCGCGGAACACCTTCACCTTCTCGTCGCGCACGGATTCGGCGTGCGTCGCCAGCGGCGGCTCCATCGCGAGGATCGCGATGACCTGCAAGAGGTGGTTCTGGATGACGTCGCGGATCGCGCCCGCCTCCTCGTAGAACCGCCCGCGCGTCTCGACGCCGAACGTCTCCGCCATCGTGATCTGCACGCTCTCGACGTAGCGCGCGTTCCAGATCGGCTCGAGGAACGAATTCGCGAAGCGGAACACCAGCAGGTTCTGGACCGACTCCTTGCCCAGGTAGTGGTCGATGCGGAAGATCGCCGATTCGTCGAACACGCGGTGGACGGTGTCGTTCAGCGCGAGCGCCGACGCCAGGTCGCGCCCGAAAGGCTTCTCGACGACGAGGCGGGCATCCTTCGCACAACCCGAGCGGTGAAGTCCCCGCACCACGACCGGAAACAAGCTGGGCGGGATCGCGAGGTAGTAGGTCGCCCGCTTCGCGCCGCGAAGCTGACGCCGGATCGCCGCGTAGGTCGCGGGTTTGTGGTACTCGCCCGACACGTAGCCCAGGCGCTGCAGCAGCGCGGGCAGCGCCTTGCGATCGGCAGGCCGCCCGTGCTGGGCGACGCTGTCGGCGGCGCGCGCGCGGAACTGCTTCAGCGACCACGGCGTGCGCGCCACACCGATCACCGGCATGTTCAGGCGCCCGCGCCGCTCGAGCGCGGCCAGGGCCGGGAAGATCATCTTGAAGGCGAGATCGCCGCTGGCCCCGAACAGCACCAGCCCGTCCGATTGAGTCGGCGACTGCGCGACGCCCATGGCGTTGAAATCGCCACGACCCTGCCGTTGTCAACGAACGCAGACGATTTTGCGGGAATGTTAACATCACGGAAACTGTGGCAACGCGGCGCAGGCGCGTGGACTGGAACGTCATCTTGGGCTCGGAGATCCCGGTGCCCCGGGTCGTCGACCGCTCCGTGCACGGCAAGCTGGCAGCGCTGCTGGCCGCGTTCGACGAGATCCTGGCGCTGGAGGAACCGGACGCGGTCCTGCGCCGCGCCGCGCAGCTGGCGCTCGAGCGAATCGGCTTGATGCGCGTCGGCATCTTCCTCCTCGATCGCCAGCGCAACGCGATGCTCGGGACGTGGGGCACGGACATCGCCGGCACGATCGTCGACGAGCACCACATCATGTACGACGCCAGCGAGACCGACCGCGAGGCATTCCGGCGCGCCGAGGAAGAGGGCGCGCACTTCACGGTGTTCGAGAACTGCCCGATCGTCGAGCACCACAAGGGCGAGACGCGCGTGATCGGCCGCGGGTGGGTCGCCTGCACGCCGATCCGATCGACCCGCGCGCCGATCGGCATGATGTTCAACGACACCGGCATCTCGGGCGAGGCCGTCGACGAAGCGAAGCAAGCGCACGCGGCGATCCTGTGTTCGCTGCTGGGAACGATCCTGGACCCGGTGCGCGGATCGCTGGGCCACGGCCCACCGACGACCGAGGAATCTTCGAGCCGGCGGCTGGTGACGTCGACGGTCGCAATGCTGGCGAAGGATCCCGCGATGGGCGGCAAGCAGATCGCTGCCAAGCTGGACATCAGCCTCAGCCGGCTCGCGCGCGTGTTCAAGGCCGAGATGGGGATGTCGCTGGTCGAGTACCGGAACCGCCTGCGCCTGGATCGCTTCGCGGTGCTGCTCGATCGCGG
>DATMZL010001125.1:0-5257 GCA_035607075.1 Polyangia bacterium | reverse complement strand
CCGCGATCGAGTGCGTTGATACCGGACGGGTCGCACGGGCAGCTCTTTCGCGCCAGCTGATCCTCGAACAGGATGCGGACCAGGCCCGCGCTGCCCGCCACGACGGTGACGGGAACGTCGACGGCAAGGTGCACCTCGTAGATCGACTCCGGCCGGGCGCCGTCGTCAGCGGCGGGCGGGTCCGCCAGCGCGACCACCAGCCAGAGCAGCGACGCGCTCATGGGGCGGTCGCCTCGGTTTCAGCCACCGTAAACCTCCAGGCCGAGGGTGGCGCGGTATTGCGGAAACGCGAACGGAACGCCCCCCAGCTGCGGGACCGGCAGCGCGTATCCGATGGGATCGAGGATCAAGAACAGACGTCGTGAGATTTCCCATTCGATCCCGAGCGGGCGGAACCCGAAGAACACGCCTGTGGTCCACTTGGGCGCGCCGTAAAGGTCGATGAGCAGGACCGACGTTCCCAGGTTGAAGGTGGTTCGAAGGTCGAAGCGCTGGTAGGCCAGCGGCACGCGCAGGATCGCGGTGCCGTAACCGTTGAAGGCGCCGGCGCGGATGGTCGACGCGCCGTTGACGGCGAACCAGGGGTTCCACTCCGCGTCGAGCCCGAGCGTCAGATGCTTGCCCATGCGCGCGCGGGCGCCGGCCGCCGCCGCCAGGCCGCCGTAGTTCACGGACGCCGCCCCGCTCAAGGAGGCGCCCCATCTGATCCCGGGCGCGTCCGCGGGCGCGGGGGCGGCGGTCTGATTCTCCGTCGCGGCCGGCGGTGATTGGCCGAAGGCGCGGCCGGCGCCGGAGGCGACGAGGAGCGCTGCGCCCACGACAGCGCGGAAGATCGCCGCCCTGCGGGTTCGTCGCTGCCGCCGCCGTCTGCCGAACAGCAGCATCCCGACGACGACCGCGCAGGCGGCGAGCGGCGGCGCGGCGTCGTGTCCACCGACCGAGCAGCCGCCGCCGTTGCCGTACTTTCGTTCCGGCGCATCACACCAATCGTTGTCGAACGTGCAGCCGGGCGCGTAACCGAGCGCCGCGTCCACGATCGCCGTGGCGTCGGCCATCTTCTTTCCACCGCCGCCCTGAGGATCGAGGGTCGCGCGCAGGATCGCCGTGGCCGCGTCGGTTGCGAGCACGTGCCGTTGCCGCCGCAGGTCGTCCGGATCGTCGCAGCGATCGAGCTCGTTCGCGTGCGGCGGACCGTCGACCGCCGGCACCAGCTTTCCGTTCGCGCCGTCGACCCAGTTCAGGACGGCGGTGATCTGCGTGCCGTCGGCGGTGCGATACGTGTGCGTGAAGCTGTCCTCGAGGGCGTGAATCGCCTGCCCGATGCGCACGTAGTAGGTCGGCAGCGACGCGTCGACGCGGTGGCGCAGGGCGAGGTACACAGGCAGCACCGTCCGATTGACGGGATCGGGGGCGCCGCTTCCGTCCAGCCCCGCCAGCGCCTCGCCGATCCGTTGGAGGATGAAGTCGCGGCAGTTCGCGATCGCGCGCGCCGAGCCGTCGGGCTCGTCGTCGTCGGAGCTGCGCAGGCAGTGCTCGCGCTGCAGCTGCGGATCGCCGTGCACGAGCGCCAGCTCGGTGACGTCGTTCGACTGGCGCCCTTTCAGATCGTTGTCGCGCACGCCGATCAGAAGCGATGCGCCGCCGAGATCGCGGAGGTCGGCGGGGAGCGGAAACTCGACGTCGTCGATCAGCGCCTGTTCGTTGCGGTCCGCCGCGAGGGGGCCGGCCGCCGCCAGCTCCTGTCGCACGGTGCGCAGCGCGGCGCCCGTGATCTGCTCGTGACAGCCGCTGCTGATGGCGCTGGCGATGGTGTACGCACCGGCGTCGCGGGGGACTACAGCGACCGCGCCGGTGACCGCCACCGCCGCGCAAAGCATGCAGAACGATGCACCAGACCCCCGCCGGCCCATCCCGACAATCTGGGCACGCCGGGCGGCAAGAGTAGGTCAGAAGCGGACGGCGAGACCGATGCCGCGCTGCCCGCCGTCGGCCGCCACCGGCACCACCTGGACGGGCGACCGGTGCAGCGTCGGAATGAGCACGCCCAGTGACACGCCGACGGTGGCGCCGCCGATCGTGTCGCTGATGAAGTGCATTCCACCCATCACGCGCGCCGTCGCCACGAACGCCGCCATCGCGCCGCCCACCGCCATGACGATCCAGGTCGCCCGCGATTCCGGGTGAAGCCGGCGCATGGTCATGAACGTCGAGGTCGCTATCGCGAAGCTGACCGCCGCGTGGCTGCTCAGGAATGAAAGGCCGGCGTCCGGGCTGTCGCGCGCGCTTTGGGGTGCCTCCGTCCCATACAGGTACGGCCGCGCCCGCGCCGATGCGATCGTCATGATGGACGCGAGCGCGGTGGCCGCCAGGCCGGTCTCGGCGACGACGACGAGATCGTTGAGCCCCGGAAAGAGGCCTTCGTCGACGATGAGGAGAGTTCCCGCTCCGAGGGCGACGGCATAGAGGCCGTAGTCAGACGCGTGTTGCCAGCCGACGCTCCAGTACCCGGCGGTCCAGCGATCCACCGCGTTCAGCGTGCTGGGATCGCAGGGCGGGCCGCCGGTGGCCCCGCAGTACGCCTTCTGGAAGCGAAACGCGCGCGCCTCCGCGAAGACCAGCCCGATGGCCAGCACCGGGATGTCGAACTCGGCGTAAAGCTGGAACGCGGGTCGAAGCGGGTTCTTCGGGCTGGGGACGATCGGCGTCGGTGCCGCTTTCTTGGCGGCCGTCTTCGCCTCCTCGACCTTCTCCGGCGACGCCTCGGGCGATGGTGGCGCGATCCGCGGCGTGTTCGGGTCCGAGGCCGGTCGCACCGGTTGGGGCGGACTGGTCTGCGCGCGCGCGACGCCGGTCGCACCGAGGGCGGCGGAGAGGACCAGGTACCGGATTGCAGCGGGCGCCGGCATCGACGTCCGCGAACGTATCAAGAAAACCCACGGTCGTCCCGGCGCCGCGATCATTAGGTTCACGGCATGGCGCGAAAAACGGTGGCGGTGGTTGCCCACAGCGGCAAGAAGCTGGGCGGGGGCCTGTCCGAGCTGCGCGATGTTCTCCGGCAGGCCGGCTACCCGAAGCCGATCTGGCGCGAGGTTTCGAAGAGCCGCAAGGCGCCCAAAGCGGTGCGTCGGGCGGTGAAGAAGGGCGCGCGTCTGATCTTCGTGTGGGGGGGCGACGGGATGGTTCAGCGCTGCATCGACGCGCTGGCGGGGACCAAGAAGGTCGAGCTCGCGATCGTGCCGGCGGGCACCGCCAATCTCCTCGCGGAGAATCTCGGCGTCCCGAAACAGATCGCGGCGGCGGTGAACGTCGGCCTGCACGGTGGCCGCCGCACGCTCGACGTCGGCGTCATCAACGGCGAGCGGTTCGCGGTCATGGCCGGCGCGGGCTTCGATGCGATCATGATGCGCAACGCGGACGGCGCCCGAAAAAAGCGGCTCGGGCGGCTCGCCTACTTTCGCAGCGGCGTGCGGGCGATGCGTGCGCCGGCGGTGCCGATGACGGTGCGGGTGGACGGCGCCAATTGGTTCCAGGGCAAGGCGAGCGCCGTGCTGTTCGGCAACGTCGGCACGGTGACGGGTGGCCTGAAGCTGTTCCCGCACGCGTCCGATCAGGACGGGCTGCTGGAGGTCGGCGTGGTGACCGCGCGCAGCGTCGGGCAATGGATGCGCGTGCTGTCGCGCGTGGCGCGCGGCCGCCCCGAAGCGTCGCCGTTCGTGGAAATGACCCGCGGAAAGAAGATCCGCGTGCGGCTGTCGCGTAAGGTCGCCTATGAGGCGGACGGCGGCGTGCGTTCGCCCGCGAAGCGGCTCAAGGCGCGGATCGAATCCCATGCGATTACCCTGCGCACACCTCGCTAGGCGGCGTTTTTCGAGGCCCGGGCGCGCGCCAAGTCAGATATCTGAGCGGTTCAGCGCGACGCTTCTTCAGCCGGCGCAAGGATCCGCGGCCCGCGTGCGCGCGGCGAGCGTGGCCCCGTTATTGCCAGATTGCGCCCCCCATGAGAGCCGCAGTTCTGGCGCTCGTCGTGACGGCCGGCTGCTACGACCAGGCGATGAGCCGCGCGGTGCCCGTGGCCGTCGTGAACGACCCGTGCGCCGCGAACGACACGGCCGCGGCGTGCGCGCTCGTGGGCGGCTGTGCGTGGCGCGCCGTGCAGTCCGACTGTCCAGCGGGCGCGACGTGCCCCGAGGGCGTGTGCGCCACACCCGATCCGTGCGCCGCGCTGGCCGATCAGACGGCCTGCCAAGCTGACACGCGCTGCGCCTGGACCGGTCTGCGGGACGCCGCGCAGTCGATCGACGTCTGTCCCGCCGGCCAGACGTGCGACGCCGGGGGTTACTGCCATACGCGTGACGCCTCGGGCGGCGGGTGCACCTGCGTGCAGCCGATCGTCTGCCCCGCTAGCGCGGATTGTCCGACGGTCCAGTGCGACTGCTCGAACCCGACGCCCGGTAACAGCGGCGGCGCCGGAACGTGCACCTGCGCCTGCCCGGTGTGCGCGCCGGGGGAAGTCTGTCCGCCTTGCAGCTGCTCGTGCAGCAGCGTACCCGCCACTTGCGGCGGCGCAACGGGCGCGAGCAGCGGCGCCCGGACGTGCACCTGCGCCTGCCCGGCGTGTCCGGCTGGCACCAGCTGTCCGGCCTGCGATTGCGCCTGCGGCGCAGGCAACGTCGGCGTCACCCAAAGCGCGGTACCTGTGCCGCCGACGCCGGCCGACGTCGCCGCGGATCCGTGCGCCCACTTTACCGACGCCGCGACCTGCATCGCCGACACGATGAACACGTGCCACTGGATCGCCGTCGGCATCGCCTGTGTCACCGCGCCGTGCCCGACAGGGGCGTGCGCCCAGCTCAAACCCGCCAGCGGCGGCTGCGGGTGCGCTTGCCCGGCCTGCGCGGCCGACCAGACCTGCCCGCCGTGCGCCTGCGAATGTTGTGGCAACGCTGCCGGTTTGCCGCCGGTTCCCGTCTCGTCCTGATTTGTTTGTTCGCGTGGGAGCCGGCGAGCTCTGCTCGCCGCGTACGATCGCGGGAGGTTTGGAACCCTTTGAGGGTTCCAATGATCGCGGGAGGTTTGGAACCCTTTGAGGGTTCCAATCTTGCGATAAGCTCGTCGGGGAATGGGGCCCCTGACCGCCTTGCTGGTGATGCTCGCCGTCGGTGCGGGCGACGCGCCGGGTGGAGGAACGGAGTCGCCGGAGGTGGTCGTGCCGCCAACGAACACGCCCGCCGCGCCCGCTCCGACTGAGGAGCTTCCG
>DATMZL010001044.1:0-3209 GCA_035607075.1 Polyangia bacterium | reverse complement strand
GGGGTCGCTGGCGGTGCAGGGGTTCTGGCCCGCGCTGTGGGGACGGTATCTGCGGGATGTGACGGGCGCGGGCGAGACGGAAATCGAACTCGCGCGCTGGGCGATCCGCTACCTCGCCGTCGAAGGTCCTCGTCCGGCATTCAGGGTGGGGGAGCAGCCCTATGGTCTGCTGCCGACCTCCGCTTTCGCGAACTGGATCGATGAGCCGGGCGACGCGCTCGCTGCGATCGAAAGCCGTATCCGCAGCTGGGCGCTGCCGTGGCGGCGCGCGACGGCCAGCGCGAATCGCGCGGCGCGCGTGCAGGTAAACGGTCAGGATTCACGCGGCCTGCTGAGCGTGCTCGGCCTGCATGCGCCGAGCCGCTACTGGGGCGTGCGCGCGACGGCCGATCTCTACCAGTTGCAAGCGCTGCGCCTTTCCCACGGCATGCCGCCGCTCGATCATCAATGGGACGACGCGGCCGCCGACGCGCTGCGCGGTGTGCCCTCGCCGCTGCATCCCGTCGGACGCGCGCCCGGACGCGGCGCCATTCCCGGCCCGCCGCGCGACGAACAGGAGAAGATCGAACTCCTGAAGCGCCTGCCGACGATGGACCCGGAGCTGCTTCTCGGCTTGCGTGCCGAACTGGGTCTGGTCGGGCACCTGATGCGCGAGACGCTGATCGCGGGTCGCGCGATCGTCGGTGATGCCTTCCGCCGGCTCCAGCAGGGCATACCCATCAGTCTCGGGCAGCCGCTCGCTTGGGACGACCAGGCGGCGTATCGCGACGCGCTTTTTGCGGGCAGCGACGCTGCCGTCCAAACGCTTCGGACCGCGAACGATCCTGCGGGCCGGGTGCTGGCGCAGCGCTTTGCCGATGTGCAAGAGGCCCTGGGGGTGATAGCCGATCTGTGGGACAGGATGGCGCGCCCGCTGTTTCGCGCCGCGCTGGCCGCGCTGGATACCGCGGCCTTTCGCGTCGATCCGTGGCTCACGGGTCTGGCGGAACGTCGGCTGCAGCGGCTGATCTCGGCGCGTGCGCCATTCCGCCTCGGCGTGTACGGCTGGGTCGATGCGCCCGCACCGTTCGACGCTGCGCCAGACGGCCCGCTGGCACCCGGACCGACCGTGGCAGGACTGCTGCACGCGCCGTCCCCGGCGCAGGCCATGACGGCCGCGTTGCTGCGCGACGCGGCCGTCCGGCATCCGGGGATCGACCGGTGGCGTCTCAATCTCGACAGTGCGAAGGTGCGCGCGGCTGCCGCACTGGCCGAGCGCGTCCGGCTGGGCGTGCATCCGTATGAGGCGCTGGGACTCGAGGTCGAAAGGATTGCGGGCGACTGGGACGTAGTCCGTACGTTGCGGGAAACCTATCCGCTGGCCGCCGACCAGCAGCAGCGCCGCGTGTGCGATGGTCAGAAGGTATTGGCCGCGGCGCGCGACGGCACGCTGGCCGCGGGGCTGCCCGCCGATCTCGCCGCGCGTCTCGCGCCGCTGGACGAGGTGCTCGACACTTACGCTGACCTGCTCGTGGCGGATGGCGTCCACGCGCTCGTCACCGGCCATGCCGATCTTGCCAACGCTGCAATGGAAGCGGCCGCCGGCCTTGGCGCGCCGCCGGAGTTGCGTGCGATCCGCACGCCGCGCGAGGCGACCACCGTCAGGGTCAGCGCATGGGTGCTTCTGCCTGCCGCCGCCACGCCCGTCGGCCCCGATGCGGACCCGGCCGCCGTCGCCGATCCGACGTGGGATGCTGCGCTTGCTCCGATACTCGGAGGAACGGACGACGGGGCTTCGAGCGCCTCGCTCACGGGCGGCGCCTACGAAGGTCTGCCCAACACGGCCGATACCGACCTGCGCGCGGCCATTGCCGCCGATCTCGGCGCGCGGCTCGTCCAGCTCGTTGCGCTCGTGCAGTCCGCGCACGACGCCCTCGCGGCGCTCGATCGCGCCGCCGCCGGGGCGAGCCAGGCCGTGACGGACGCGGCGGCGCGCTGGAACATCGATCTGGGCGCCACGCTGCCGACCAGTTCCGCCGATGCCGGGCCCGGCACGGCCGAGCGGCGCGATGCGATCGTCGCGGCGTTGGCCGACCGGCTTCAGACGGCAGCGTCGCAGCCGCCCGCCGACGTGCGGCGCGCGCTGCGCACGCTGGCCGGCCGTCCGGAACTGCCGGTGATTCCGATCGTGCCGCGCGCCGTATTGCCCGTGCTGCGCTTGCGCCCAGGCCTCGATCGGGAGTGGCTCGAAATCGTTGCCGCCGTGCGGCCGCGGCTGGCTGCGCTGGAGGCGCGTCAGCTCGACGTGGCACAGCCTGCATGGCCCAACGCCATCGCCGCTCCCGGTGGATCTACCGACCCGTGGCATGCGACGGGCCCCGTCGTGCTCGCGTATGGTCCGGGGCTGTCGAGTTTTGGAAGCAAGGTGGCGCTTGCCGCAATCGACGGCTGGAGCGAATCGGTCCCGAGCCGCCGTCATACGACCACGGCGGCGTTCGGCTTCAATGCGCCGAAATCGCGGGCGCCGCAAGCGGTGCTGGTCGCGGTGCCGCCCGATCTGACACAGCGGCTCGACAACGCTGGCCTGCTCGACGTGGTGCTCGAAACACGCGAAATGGCCCACGCGCGCACGCCTGCGCAGAACGTCGCGGCATCGTTGCCGCACGCGATGTCGACGGCGCTCGTGAGCGCGCGGTCGCCGTTGTCGTTTCTCGCCAACTGGCCTGCGTGAAGGAGCGTGCACGATGAGCGATCCGTTCTACCTTGCGCTCGAGCCGCGTCGCGCGGACAGCGACGAGGGGCTGCGTGCGCGCGTCGCCGATCCTGTGTGGTTTCTGTCGCGCCAGTGGCAACTGGGCGAGCAGCAGGGTGAGGATGCATCGTCGCCCGTGGCCGTGCGCTGCGCGCCGCTGCACATTCCCATCAGCTACGACCGCGCGCGTCCGGACCTCGACCCCACGGTGATTCCAGCCGAGGCATTGCTGGAGGCAGAGCCGGGCGACTGGTGGACGATTGGCCGCCGCGTGCGGCTCGGGCGTGCCGCAGCGCCGCTGCTCGACGCGACGGTGATCGGGCGCCTGAAGATGGGCCGGCTGCCGGCACCGTACGAAGCGCTTGCGGACGAAGTAGACGGGCGCGCCGTGTTCCTCGCCGGTCATCTGGCCGGTCACACGATGTGGGCGGAGGTGCCGTCGCCCGCGGCCGACCGCTGGTCATCATCTCAATTGCAC
>DATMZL010000753.1:0-3514 GCA_035607075.1 Polyangia bacterium | reverse complement strand
CGCCGTTGTTGCTCCGCCGCCCGCACCTGCCGCTTCGATCGCCGCGCGGCCTCTCGTGGATCGGCGCCCGGCCGCCCCCACGCCGGCGGCGTTGCCCGTTGCCCCCGCGCCTCCGCGGCTGCCGCCGCCGCTGCCCCCGCCGTCGCCCATGGTTGCGCGGACTCGGCCCGAAACCCCAGTTCACGCGCCGCCAGCACCGCCCGCCGAGGCTCCGGCGGCGGTCGCGCCAGCTCGCCTTGTCGCGCCGCCCGCTTCCGAAATTCTTCCTCGCGTTCCGGCCGCTCCTGCTCCCGCTTTCGCCCTGACCGCGCGTGTTTCGATCCCGAAGCTTGTCGCCCTCGTGACAGCCGTGGTCGCGTTGGTCGTCTTGGTCCGCCTTCTCTTTCGCTGACCGGTCATCCGGATTGGTAGTCGTGAAACGGTATCCCCGCGGCATACCGTTCGACCCGCACGTCCTGCACGCCGTGCATCACCGCCTGACGCGCGTACAAACCTGCGATCGAGCAGAGCCGGTCGCGCGTGCAGAAGATCACCGCGTCGCCGATGTCAGTCGCGATCGTGCGGACGCGCTTGCGGCGGCCTGGGCGATCGTCGATGAGGGCGAACTCACCGCCGTCCCCGATCCGCGCCGGGCCCAGGCTGACAGCCATCTGCAACGGGAAAAAGATCGACCCGTAGACGTCGCGGTGAAACCCGTTGAAGCCACCGGGCTCGTAGCGAAGCAGGATCGGAGACGTGCGGCCGTGGCCCGCGGACTGGAAGTCCCGCTCGAACGCGGTGTGCGTGGACGGCCAGCGCCGCGCGTCTCCGATGAGCTCGTTCCATCGGTTCACGATCGGCGCGAGCCGCGCGTAGACCTCGCGCCGCAGGTCGACGACGAGTGCGGGAAGTGGCCGCGTGAAAAACCGATACTCGACGCGGCCGCGGTCGTCGTCGATCCGCACGTCGTGCTCGAACCGATCATCCTGCGTGTAGAGCGCGCGGAGCGCGACGCACTCGGCACCCGAGATGAGCGCGCGAACGCGGGCGAGGCCACGTGCGGCCAGTTCTTCCCCGATCGCGTCCCAATCGAAGCGCTCCGTCCGCGCGGTGAACACGATCTCTTCCGCGACGGCGGGCGGCGCGGCGGGTTCGGGCGGGGAGGGCGCATTGGCTGGGGCGATTGTGTCCAGCAGGGCCTGCGCTTCCGCGTATCCCGGTGATAGTTCGAGTGCGCGCCGGACCGCGCGCTCGGCCCGGACGGTCATTCCACGCAGCAGGTCGATGCGCGCCTGCTCGACCCAGAATCGCGCGTTCGCGGGCCCGGCGCTCAGCGCGCGTTGGATGAGCTTTTCTGCGAGGTGTAACTGGCCCGAGGCCGCAGCCTCGATGGCTTCTTCGGCGAGTTTCTCGGCGTGACGCTTCGCGCGTCGACGTTTCTTGGTCGATGGCACAGCAATGCTCCTGCACGGTGGCCCGAAAGCCACGGGTTAGCGTTCCGTCAGAACTGAATCGGACGGCGCTTAACTCAGGAGCGATTGCGTTACTCGCACGCGCAAACAAGGTAGCGCCGCGCGCGCGTCTGGTCAACGCGAGCGCGGCGTGTTTGACGGGAGCCGCGTTCTCGGACACCGTCGAAGCTGAAAGGGGCGGGCGATTGGGCTTATCAGCGAAGCCGATTCATTTCGTCGTGGTCGCCGCTCTCGTCGCGGCGTGCGGCTCGACAAGTGGTCGGTCGAGCGATGCGGCTGCCGATGGCGGAATCGACGGCCAACCTTCTGTCTGCACGAACGACGAATGCGGGCCGGTCCCGCAGTTCGCGCGCACCCTTCAGTGCGCCGACGGCACCACGGCGGGCCCGATCTGCAGTCGCTATCCGAGCGGCAAATGTGCCTGGAGCCTCACGGCCTGCCCCAACGCGATCTCATGCACCGGTCTGGACCCCTGTGGGCCAGCGCCGCCCGGCGGTTTCTGTGCGGGCCTGGGGAATAGCGGCGTGTGTGTCACCGACGGCACGAACGGCTGCACATGGCGCGTCACCTGTTCCGATCTGCCTCGGTGACCAATCTAGTGCCCGTGCGGCATCCCGCTCCGGTACTTACCGTCGCCGTCGACGTCCAGGAAGACGGGGTTCGTCAGCGCGAAGGGGTAGGCGCTGAAGGTCTTGCGGTCTCCCACCACGGGCGCGAGCGACTTTTCTCCGTCGACACGCACGACGACGTAACCGTCGCGCGGGGTGGTCACCTCGAAGGTCTCGTGGAAGCGGACGGGCGCGCCGCTGGGCGCCACCGCCCAGCGCTTCGCCTCGTTGCCGTTGACGTACAAGGTGACGCGATCGACGGAGACCCAGGGCGCCGCTTGCACGGTGATCTCCGCGTGGGCTTTTCCGCCCCGGGCCGGGACCAGATCGCCGATGGTTCGGCCGGCCACCTGCAGCGTCACGAACGGACCGGTGGTGAAGAAGGTATGGTGGAATCGGATCGCGGCGGCGACCTCCTTGGGGTCGACGTGCTCGGGGTGATCGTCCCGCAGCTTGACGTAGTTTCGTGGGTACCCGCCGATATTGAAGCTGAGGTGGTGGGTGTCCGAGTTCCCGGTGGCGGTCACCAGGTGATCGTGGTTGAGCAGCGAGAACCAGTCGTCGACGACGCGATCGACGCTGCGCCGAACGGGATCCTGGTAGCCGTTCATCACCTCGACGGCGTCGAAGTCCCACGAGAACCCCTTGCGCCCGGCCTTGTCGGAGCGCGCGTCGAACTGGCCCAGGTCGAAGTACCCGATCTCGGCGTCGATGCGCGGATGATGGACATCGACGATAGCGTCCGGCGCGTTGGTGCGGACGTCCTTGAAGAAGTCATCGGGGCGACGGCCGTGGACGAGCACCGCGCCCTGTCCCGCGCGCTCCAGATCGTGGGGGAGGGGAAACGCGCCAAAGTGTCCCCAGCCTCCGGTGGTGAGCTCGTCGCCGATCGCGCTGGTGATGTAACGCCCGGCGTTCAGCTCGCGGATGTATGGCTCGTAGTTGGAGATCACGTTGTGGTCGGTGGCGACGATCATCTGCACGTCGTCGGCGACGAACTCGTAGATGCGATCTTGCATCGGCACGCGTGAATCGGGCGACCGCGCGGCGTGCACGTGAAAGTCGGCGGACAGCCAGTCGTGCGTGTCGACCACGTGCTGCAGCCGCGCGCTCACCACCGCGCCGCGAGCCGTGACCTTCACGCGGCGGGCGGTGAAGATGTCCCACTCGGGACCGCGGCTGATCGTGACGTCGTAGCTGCCGACCGGGACGCGCGCGACGCCCGTGCCGGTGATCGACATGATCCGGTTGAAGGCCGAGATGGTCCCTTCACTCTCGGGGCGGCCGATGTCGACGCGGGTGAACGCGGGATCGGGCGTTCCGTCGACGCCGATCACCGTCAGCTTGCACGGGATGGGCTCGCCGGTCTTGGCGTCGCGTACGTCGAACGACAGTCCGCCTTCCGGAGGGAGGCGTGGGGGAGGCGGGGTTGTCACTGCAGCGGCGCCAGCGACG
>DATMZL010000569.1:0-2547 GCA_035607075.1 Polyangia bacterium | reverse complement strand
CCACGAAGAGGCCATCTGGCGCCTGTTCGCGGTGATAGATCCATTTCGGATACGCCATCACCACACCTTTCAGGAAGTGCGCGCGGCGCACGCCGGGACGCGACGTGCGCCGGAGGGAGTTACGATGCGATGCGGCAGCAGAAGTCTTCGTACGTCTGCTTGAGGCCGTAGAGCACGTCGAGTCGGCACAGCTCCTGGTTGCTCTGGATGTCATACCCCTTGACGATCCGGATGGAGAGGCCAAGCTTGTCGCTTTTGGCGCGCGCCGCCATCGCCATCCCCTTCGGGAGGTCGAGGTCGACGAACGCGGCGGTGAGCCACTCTTTATGGAACGCGAGCCCCTGCTTGCTGACGACGTTCTGGCGACTGAGCGGATCGCCAAACACCTTCACGACGGCGCTATCAGCGGGCGAGGCGGTCACGTTCTGGAGCGCGCCCGTGGTCACAATCGCCGGGAAGATCGGGACCGACGCGTTGCCCGACGCATCCGAGCTGACGGGCGCGGTGACGACGAACATCCGGAGTTCCCCATTGTCCGCGCGTGACTGTGGGTTGACCGAGTTCACGCCCGCGAACGTGATCGAATCCCCCTGCTTCAGCCGGGGCGCCGCTGCGGCGGCGAAGCCCTTGAGCAGGATGGTGCTGCCGGTCTGGTTCGCGCCGCTGACGAGCGGGGCGCCGCCCAGCGCGCCGACGGTGTGCGCGACGATGTTCTGGTCCATGTACCAGTCGAAGCCGATGACATGGCCCATCTCACCCGTCGTGTACTGGTCGGCGATCTTCGACGCGGCCTGGAACAGGCCCTTCAACGCATTGACAATCGTCGCCTCCATGCGCGGCGAGATGACGATGTTGCGCTTGCCCTGCGGCACGCCGAAGTTGCTGAGCGTGACTGAGGCGTCGAAGTACGGGTCGAGCGAGTTCGGCACGACGCCGGGCACGCCCGCCACGTTCGGGCAGTTGATGTACTGCGCGCACACCGACTGATCGATCCGGTTCGCAATCGAGGCGCACGCGGTGTCGAGGTACCGTTCCTTGAACTGGTCGATCTTCAAGGTCAGGTCGACGTTAGAGAACTGGAGGTCCTGGCCGATGAGCTGATCGATCTTCAACGGGATCGTCCGCTCAATCGCGGGCTCGGGGGTCATGGTCTCCCCCGTGCGGCCCTGCCAACGCACCGGCAGGCGGATGTTCAGGGTGTCGCCGATCTTGTTGCCGTCCTGCGCGAACTTCGGTTCGTAGCGACGGTTGATCAGCTTGGTGATCGTCAGGTTGTTTTCGACAATCATCAACGCTTCTTTGGCGATGACGTTGTCGGTGAGCAGGACGTTTCCAATCGGTGCAGGCACAGGAAGGCTCCTAGCCCGTCCGCCTCAGCTCCGCGCGACGCGCCGCGATGTAGGCATCGGCGTCGTCGTCTTCGGCAATGGACTGAAGGGACCGGGCGTGCTGCGCCGTCCCGCTGATCGGAGTCAGCGGCGCCGACGCGGCCGTGATGGGTTGGGCGGGCGCCGGAGGCGGTACCGGCATCGGGCGAGACGGGGGCGACGCCGTGACGGCGCCGGTCGCTCGCATTTCCATTTGCGCGTAGGCGTACACGAGCGCGGGCGGATTCGGCGCATTCGCGAGAATCTGGACCTCCTCGGGGTGTTTGCCGAGGTAGTACAGAATCTGCGGGGCGCGCTCGCCCGAGGCTCGAATCATCTGATAGAGCGGCGACGGCGATCCGTCGGGGGAGACGTTCGTGACCGGGGTCACGGGGACCACGGTTGCTTCGAGCACCGCATCGAAGTCCGCGTGGTCTTTGCGAAATTCCTCGTGGGCTTTTTCCCACGCCACTTTGCGTTCGCCGTCGAGGCGAACACGTTCGCGGTGCTGCGCGGCCTGTGCGTCTTTCTGTTTGTTCCACTCCCAACGCGCATCCGCGCGCGCGTCGTTGTAGTCCTCGTACGTGCCTTCGGCGTGTCCAGCGGTCTGCCACGCATCGAAGTCGGGAAAGACGAACTTGTCGGGCGCGGGGGCGGGGGCGGCGGACGGCGGCGGCGCTGCCGGTTTGGCGGGCGGCGGCGATTCCCGGTGCTGGGCGCGTTCCAGCTCTTCGCGCTCGTAGTCGAGACGGGCTTGCGTGCGTTTGCGGGCGAGTTCTTCAATCTCCGCTTGGAGCTTGGCCTTGCGGGCGTCCCCGCGACTCATGCGGAGCGTGCGGCCCGCCTCCGACAGGGCGGAGTCGGGCTTACTCGGGTCGTCGGCTTCCTGCTCGGGCGAGACGTCTGGCTTCGCGGGCTCGCCGAGACTCTCGCGAATCTCCTCGGCCGACATCGTCGCCGTCGTCACGGTCAGGTCGTCAGGCTGCGCGCTCATGGGGTCCCTTCACGCGCGACGACACGACCCGCTCGCGCGATAGCGGTGGAGTCGCTACTCCTCTTCCTCGTCGGGCGGCGGCGCCCCACCGGGCGGCGGAGCGCCCGCAGGCGGTCCCCCCTGTGGCGGCGGCGGGGGCGGGGCTCCGGCTCCGGCCGCTGGGCCAAAGGCTTTGGTCAGAATCTG
>DATMZL010000600.1:0-2075 GCA_035607075.1 Polyangia bacterium | reverse complement strand
CCCACGCAGCGCACGCAGCGACCCGACTCGTGCGTCGGATTCGTCTCGCAGGTCAAAAGATCCGTGTTGCAGACCATGAGCGTGACGCTGTCGCCGGCCGTCAGATGGCGTTCGGCGAGCTCCAGGTCAGTCTCGAAGTGGAAGTCGAGGAAGGCGATGGGGGCAACGACCAGAACGTGCACGGCGGTGGATCCTAGTCCGGCTTTCGGGCGCTCGCGGCGTCGCGCATCTCGACACGCACGGGCGGCTTTCCGGTGGCCGGGAAGTGCCATTCGTACGGAAAGATCGGCCAGGGGAAGTCCGACAGAAACACGTCGGCGGCTTCACCCATGAGCCCGTAGTCGTTCATGGTGCCCATGACGCTGAAGTACGCCACCTCTTTCGACTTGCTGAGCAGGGTTGCGCCGTCCGCGGCGCGCGTGCCCATCCAGATCGCGTAAGCCTGCGGGGTGAGCCGCGGCGTCTTGAAGACGCAGGTCGCCTTGCCTGACCCCTCGAGAAAATCCGGGTTATGGCCGTCGAACATCGTGCTCGCGATGCACACGCCCTGGCCGATACTGTTCGCAATCTGGACCCAGAGGTTCGGTCGCTCGATGCGCCCGTTCGCGACGTATTCGATGTCCATGCAGATGTCGTCGCCCGAGTCGAACTGATCGGTGATCTCGCCCCGGCCGTTCCGCAGAACCACGCGTTCGATGAACAGCGGCTCGTTGCCGTGCGCCGTCGACACCAGCGTGCCCGATCGCATCGCCTGCATGTAATCGGCGACGACGACCTGCGACTTGCCGTCCGCCACGACCTTGCCGTCGTGGATCCAGATGCTGCGCCGGCAGAGGCTGTTCACGGCGCCCATGTTGTGGCTGACGAACAGGACGGTGCGCCCTTGCTTCGACACGTCGCCCATCTTCCCGATGCACTTCTTCTGGAACGCGACGTCGCCGACCGCGAGCACCTCGTCGACCAGCAGGATCTCGGGTTCGAGGTGCGCCGCCACCGCGAACGCGAGCCGCATGTACATCCCGCTCGAGTACCGTTTGACCGGCGTGTCGATGAACCGCTCGACCTCGGCGAAGGCGACGATCTCGTCGAACTTCTTCTGGATCTCGATCCGGCTCATCCCCAGGATGGCGCCGCACAGATAGACGTTGTCGCGGCCGGTCAGCTCCGGGTGAAATCCGGTGCCGACCTCCAGCAGGCTGCCCACCTTGCCGCGCAGCTCGACGCTCCCCTCGGTGGGCCGCGTGATCTGGGCGAGGATCTTGAGCAGCGTGCTCTTGCCCGCGCCGTTGCGGCCGATGATCCCGACGGTGTCGCCCTGCTCGACGTCGAACGAGACGTTGCGCAGCGACCACAGGATCGGACGCTCCGACTTCTTCACGACGCGCGGCCCGCGCCCCACCGTGCCGCGCACGAGGTTGGCGAGCACGTCGCGCAGCGTTGTGTAGCTCTCGCGCTCGCCGAGCTGGTACTTCTTGCCGAGCTCGATCGCCCTGATCGCCGCCGCGGACATCAGATCCTGTCCGCCAGCGACCCGTCGACGCGCGAGAAGAACATCAGGCCGAACAGCAAGCAGACGCAGACCGCGACGAACGACGGGATCATGACCATGCCGGGCGGCCGTCCCGCGCCCGTGATCGCCCAGCGAAATCCCTCGATGACGCCCACCATCGGGTTCAGCCCATAGAGCCACTGCCAGCGCTCGGGGACCGACGACACGGAGTAGATGACCGGCGACGCGAACATGAACAGCTGGATCATGAACGGCATCACGTAGCGGACGTCGCGGTACATGGCGTTGAGCGTCGTCAACCACAGCCCGACCGCCAGCGCCGCCAGCGTCGCCATCAGCACGAACACGGGCAGCAGCAACAGGCCGGCGGTCGGCGTGATGTGATAGTAGATGAGCAGCGGCACCATCACGACGATCGCGATCGCCAGGTCGACGATGCCCGAGATCACCGCGGAGATAGGCAGCAGCAGCCGCGGAAAGTAGACCTTCGTGATGATCCGCTGGTTCTCGACGATCGCGTTGGTGCAGTTCGACAGCGCGCCGGCGAAGTAGGTCCAGGGCAACA
>DATMZL010001146.1:0-3627 GCA_035607075.1 Polyangia bacterium | reverse complement strand
AGCGGCAGCGTCGCCAGCGCCGCCCGCAATTTCGCCGCCGCCGCGGCGCGCGCCCGCCGTTCGGCGCCCGGCCGGGACAGGTCGACGCTCGGCATGCGCAGATCGCCTGCCGCGCCGCCGGTCGCTGCGATCGTCCCGCTCTCCCAGTCGACCGACGCGCCGGCCAGCGTCTGCTTCAGCGCGTCGCCGCGATCGGCGCGCGCCGCGCCCGCCATCGACAGGGCGACGGCGGAGAGCAGCGCCAGCGCGAAGGCTGCGCGCTTAGTCGCTCCGCGCCGCAGGCGCGGTGTGCGACTACAATCAAAAACAATAGCTGCACACCCGCGCTTCGCGCGGGAGCAGCTACTCCCACTCGATCGTCGCTGGGGGCTTCGACGAGATGTCATAGACCACGCGGTTGACGCCCTTGACCTCGTTGACGATGCGCGACGATATCGTCGCGAGCAAATCGTAAGGTAGCGGCACCCAGTCGGCCGTCATGCCGTCCTTCGAGTGCACGGCGCGCAGGGCCAGCGCGTCCGCGTACGTGCGCTCGTCGCCCATCACGCCGACCGACTGCACGGGCAGCAGCACGCCGAACGACTGCCAGATCGATTCGTAGAGGCCCGCGGCGCGGATTTCTTCCTCGATGATCGTGTCGGCGGCGCGCAGCACGTCGCAGCGCGCACGCGTCACCTCGCCCAGCACGCGCACCGCCAGCCCCGGTCCCGGGAACGGCTGCCGCCACAACACGTGGTGCGGCAAGCCGATCTCGGCGCCCAGCGCGCGCACCTCGTCCTTGAACAGCTCGCGCAGCGGCTCGATCAGCTTCAGGTGCATCCGCTCCGGCAGACCGCCCACATTGTGGTGCGACTTGATCGTCGCCGACGGCCCCTTGAACGACACCGATTCGATCACGTCGGGGTACAGCGTCCCCTGCACCAGGAATTCGGCGTCTCCGACCTTCTTCGCTTCTTCCTCGAAGACGGCGATGAACTCACGGCCGATGATCTTGCGCTTCTGCTCCGGGTCCTTGACGCCCGCCAGCTTGCCCAGGAACCGCTCGCTCGCGTCGACGACGCGCAGGTCCGCCTTGAACGCGTCGCGGAACAGCGACTCCACCTGCGCCGCCTCGTTCGCGCGCTGCAGACCGGTGTCGACGAAGATGCACGTCAGGCGCGACCCCATCGCCTTCAGCACCAGCGCCGCCGCCACCGACGAGTCGACGCCGCCCGACAGGCCGCACACCGCGCGGCCGTGCGTCCCGACCTTCGCCGAGATCCCCGCGACCGCCTCGCCGACGAAACCGGCCATCGTCCAGCTCGGCTCACAGCCGCAGATGCGAAAAAGAAAGTTCGCGAGGATCTCGCCCCCGCGCGGCGTGTGCGCCACCTCGGGGTGAAACTGAACGCCCCAAAACTTGCGCGCGGGCGCCGCGACGGCGGCCGCTGGACAGTTCGCGCTCTCGCCGACGATCTCGAAGCCGGCCGGCAGCGCCTCGACGCGATCGCCGTGCGACATCCAGACCGGGATCTCCTCGCCCGCCACGAAGCCGTGAAACAGATCGCTGCCGCCCTGCACCCGCACCGTCGCGCGCCCGTACTCGCGGCGCTCGGCCGCGACCACCTTGCCCCCGAACGTCAGCGCGGTCAGCTGCGTGCCGTAGCAGATCCCGAGGATCGGCACGCCCAGGTCGTAGACCTCGTTCGAGATCTTCGGCGCGTCCGTTGCGTAGCAGGAAGCCGGCCCGCCCGACAGGATGATCCCGCGCGGCGCCAGCTCGCGGATCTTCGCCAGCGGCACGTTGAACGGGTGGATCTCCGAGTACACCTTCTGCTCGCGCACGCGGCGCGCGATCAGCTGCGTGTATTGCCCTCCGAAATCGAGGATCAGGATCAGGTCGCGTCGCGCGGTCACGTGGTCATTGCTCGACGCGATAGTTGGGCGCTTCCTTGGTGATGATGACGTCGTGGACGTGCGACTCGCGCAGGCCCATCGCTGTCGCGCGCACGAAGCGTGCCTTGGTGCGCAGGTCGTCGATGGTGCGGCAGCCCGTGTAGCCCATGCCCGACTTGAGCCCGCCGATCAGCTGGTAGATCGACGACGACAGCGAGCCGCGGTACGGCACGCGCCCCTCGATCCCTTCCGGCACCAGCTTCGCGTCGCTGGTGACCTCGGCCTGGAAGTAACGGTCGCGGCTGCCGGCGCGCATCGCGCCGATCGATCCCATACCCCGGTACACCTTGTAGCTGCGGCCCTGGTACAAAATGATTTCGCCCGGCGCTTCGTCGGTGCCGGCGAACAGGCTGCCGATCATCACGGTGTGCGCGCCCGCGGCGATCGCCTTGGCGACGTCGCCCGAATACTTGATGCCACCGTCGGCGACGATGTTCGTGTTGGTCGACGCCAGCGCCTTCGCGCAGTCGGCGATCGCGGTGATCTGCGGAACGCCGACGCCGGCGACGACACGCGTCGTGCAGATCGATCCGGGACCGATACCGACCTTGACCGCGTCGGCGCCCGCCTTCGACAGCGCCAGAGCGCCCTCGCCCGTCGCCACGTTGCCGGCGATGATCTGCGCCTTCGGGAAGTTGCGGCGCACGTCGGCGACCGACTGCACGACGCCGCGCGCGTGACCGTGCGCCGTGTCGATGCAGATGACGTCGCAGCCCGCCTTCAGGAGCGCGTCCACACGCTCGTCGCGATCCGGCCCGACGCCGACGGCGCCGCCGACGCGCAGCCGGCCGTGGTCGTCCTTCGCCGCGTAGGGGTGCTGCTGCGCCTTCTCGATGTCCTTGATCGTCACCAGCCCCTTCAGCAGGCCGTCACCGCCGATGACCAGCAGCTTCTCGATGCGGTTCTTGTGCAGCAGCTCCTTGGCCGCCTCCAGCGTCGTCCCCTCGCCGATGGTGATGAGACGCTTGGTCATCATCGCGTTGACCGGCTGGTCCAGGTTGCGTTCGAACCGGATGTCTCGGTTCGTGAGAATGCCGACGGGCCGCCCGTCCGACGCGACCACCGGCAGCCCGGAGATCTCGTGCCGCCGCATCAGCTCGACGGCGGCCGCCAGTTTCTGATCCGGCCCGACAGTGACCGGGTTGACGACGACGCCCGTCTCAGCCTTCTTGACCTTGGTCACCTCGAGCGCCTGGTCGGCGATGCTCATGTTCTTGTGGAGGATCCCGATGCCGCCCTCGCGCGCCATCGCGATCGCCGTCGCCGCCTCGGTGACGGTATCCATGGCGGATGAAACGATCGGGATCGCCAGCCGGATGCCCGGCGTCAGCTGCGTCCGCACCTCGACGTCCTTGGGAATGACGTCGCTATCGGCCGGAACCAGCAGGACGTCGTCGAAGGTAAGCGCTTCGCGAAGATGACCGTCCGGCAGCATCTCGGGACACTAGCAGAGCGCCACCTCGGCCGGCAAGGCGATCTCTCGACCTCGGCCAACGTGGGCCCGCCCGAGGCACAGCCCCTGCGGTTCTCAGCCGTTCAGGCGCGCGAACGTGACCGAGTTGGGGCCCGTGGCGCCGGTGAGCGGCACGATGAGAAAGAAGAGGAGGCCGCTGACCTTCGTGTGGACGATCAGGTTTCGGCGGTCGTCCAGGCCCAGCTGAACGCTCCCCTCACTCCAGACCCAGAGGATCG
>DATMZL010000918.1:0-2269 GCA_035607075.1 Polyangia bacterium | reverse complement strand
CGCGCCTGTTCAGCACGCGGTGCCGCTGCCGACGGCGTCGACGGAGATGGTGCCCGGCGTCCCCAACTTGTACGCGACGACGTGCGGCGGCTGCAGCGCCGCCTGCGCGCTGGTCGTCAAGCAGCGCGACGGGCGTCCGATCAAGATCGAAGGCAACGAGTCGTCGCCGCTGACGGGCGGCGGCACCTGCGCGGCCGGCCAGGCGAGCGCGCTCTCGCTTTACGACGACGCGCGCCTGCGCGGGCCGGTGTGGCTCGGCAACCCGGTGTCGTGGCCGGAGATGGATGGGCACGTCCGCACGGCGCTGGGCGCCCACGACACACGCGACGTCGTGCTGCTGTCGCAGACGATCACCAGCCCGTCGACGCGGGCGGTGCTGGACGATCTGCGCGCCGCGTTCCCGAAGCTTCGACACGTCGTCTACGATTCGATGTCGCTGGCGGCGCTGCGCGAGGCAAACCGCCGTTGCCACGGCGCGGCCGTCGTACCGCACTACCGCTTCGACCGCGCGCGCGTCGTCGTCGGGCTGGAGGCCGACTTCCTGGGCACCTGGCTGGCGCCCGTCGAGTTCGCGCGGCAGTGGGCGCAGCGGCGAACCGGCAACAGCGAGCGGCGCTTTCACGTCCAGTTCGAGGCCGGCGTGTCGGTCACGGGCAGCAACGCGGATCTGCGGCTCGCGGTCGCGCCCTCCGAGCTGGGGACGGTCGCTGTCGCGCTGCTCGCCGCCGTCTCCCGCCGCGTCGGTGACGGCGGTCAGGCGGCCCTGTGGACAGCGGGCCTCGCGCAGGCGGTGCCGCACGCCGCCGAGATCGACCGCGTCGCCGACGCGCTGGTGCGCAGCCGCGGCGAATCGCTGGTGGTCTCGGGCAGCGACGACGTCGCCACGCAGATCGTCGTGGCCCGGCTCAACGCGCTGCTGGGCAATGTGGGCACGGGCAAGGTGGATTCGCCGGTCGATATCGAACGGCCGTCGCTGCAGCGCCAGGGCGACGACACGGCGTTGCCCGCGCTCATCGACGACATGAACCGCGGCGCCGTGCACGCCCTCATCATCTGGGGCGCGAACCCGGTCTACGACCACCCCGACGGCGCCGCGTTCCGCTCCGCGCTGGGCAAGGTCGCGCTGACGATCTCCTTCGCGGACAGGCGCGACGAGACCAGCGCGCACGTCCACGCCGTGTGTCCCGACCACCACTTTCTGGAGGCGTGGGGAGACGCCGAAGGGGTGAGCGGTCACCTGAGCCTGCGCCAGCCGCTGATCGCGCCGCTGCACGACACGCGCGCGGCGGCCGAGAGCTTGCTCGCGTGGGCGGGCCGGCCGTCCGACCATCGTACGTACCTGCGCGAATTCTGGCGGCGCGAGGTCTACAAGCTCGCGACACACGCGCCCGGCGGCTTCGACGACTTCTGGGAGCGCAGCCTGGAACGCGGCGTTGTCGAAATTCCTCGCCCGCCGGTGGCGACGCACCCGTTCGCGGGCGGCTGGGAGGGAGCCGTCCGCGACATCATCACACGGGCGCGCGCCAACCGGGCGGGCGTGGAGCAAGCTGGCTACGAGCTGGCGCTCCAAGAGACGGTGAGCGCGCGCGACGGGCGCCACGCCAACAACCCGTGGCTGCAGGAGCTGCCCGATCCGATCACGCGGCTGACGTGGGGCAACGTCGCCTGCATCGCGCCCGCGACGGCGGCGGCGCTGGGCGTCGCCACGGGTGACGTCGTTTCGCTGACGACCGAGACGGGCAAGCTGGAGCTGCCCGCGTTCGTTCAGGCCGGCCAGCAGCGGCGCACGATCTCGGTCGCCGTCGGCCACGGGCGCTGGGCGGCGGGCAAGGCCGGCGACGGCATCGGCGCCAACGTCTTCCCGCTGGCACGCGTCGAGAACGGGATGCGGCGGTATTCGGCGCGCGTCGCGATCGCGAAGGCGGGACGGCGGGCGCGGCTGGCGCCGGCTCAGACGCACTTCTCGATGGAGGGGCGGGACATCGTGCAGACGATCTCGCTGGGCGGCAGCGAGCGGGAGCACGAGCACGAATCCGAGCACGAGAAGCTGCCGGACCTGTGGAAGGAGAGGCTGCACGGGAAGCACGCGTGGGGGATGTCGATCGATCTCGACGCCTGCACCGGCTGCTCGGCATGCGTGGTCGCTTGCCAGGTCGAGAACAACGTTCCCGTCGTCGGCAAGGATCAGGTCCAGCGCAACCGGATCATGCACTGGCTGCGCATCGATCGTTACTTCGACGGACCCGATGACGATCCGGCGAGTGTGCAC